>NZ_SCMM01000132.1:0-1094 GCF_005503345.1 Ramlibacter sp. 2FC | reverse complement strand
GGACAGCAGGGCGGCGCTCATGGCAGCGTGGCCTCCGCCCAGCGGTCTTCGGGCAGCGCGTCCTCGGCCAGCGGGTCGGCGAGGGCCGGGGCGGCGCCGGCCGCGAAGGCGGTGCGCGGCATGGGCAGGGGCGCAGGCACCAGCGAAGGCTCGGCCTGGGGCAGCGGCAGGCCGCTGGCCACCAGCCAGCGCACGGCGGCCTGCACCGTGGCCGCATCAGGTCCGGCATTCGCCGGTGCGTCGCCGGCCGTCGCCAGGCTGCGCAGCAGGGCCTGGCCGGCCGCGCCGCGCCGCGCCGCGGCATCGCGCCGCGCGGCGTCCTGCTCGGGCAGCAGGCGCTGCAGGCTCTCCCAGGGCGTGCGCGCGACCAGCTGGCGCATCAGGCCCGCGTCGCCCAGCAGCTCGAAGGCCTGCAGGCTGCGCGCGTGGATGCGGCGCGCCCAGTGCACCAGCGAACCGGGCGACTGCGCCGCGACCAGGGCCAGCAGCTCCTGCGCGGCGGCGCGCCAGGCGGCCTGGCTGGCCAGGCCCGGCTGGCCGCCAAGGCGGGCGCGCTCGGCGTCGGCGCGCACGACGGCGCCGGCCAGGCGCAGCAGGCGCTGGGCGAAGTCCAGCGGCTGGGGCGCGTCGCTGCCCCAGGCCGGCCCGCTGGCCTGCGCCGCGACGCGCAGCGCGCGCACCGCGGCCGGGCCCAGGCCGAACAGCCGCGCGTAGAGCCTGGCGCGGTCGGCGCGGGCCGGGTAGTCGCGCGCGCCCTGGGCGAAGCGCTCCAGGCGTTCGGCGGTGGCGCGCTCGCGCAGCGCCAGCGCATGGCGCTGCTCGGCCAGGGCCTCGACGGCGGGCAGCACGCCGGCCTCTTCGAGCTCGGCGTGCAGGTACAGCGCCGCGTAGGCCGCCAGCACCTCGGAAGACGGCGTGGCCGCGCCCGCGGCCGGCAGCGGCGGCAGCGACAGGCGCAGCGGGTCCTCGGCCGCCGCCGCGAACGCCAGGCGCAGCGGCGCCAGCGCCGCGCCGAGCTCGCGCAGCGCGGCGGCGAGCACATCGTGGCGGCGGGCGGGCGTACGCATGGCGGGGTTCCCGGATCGGTTCCCGGC
>NZ_SCMM01000131.1:0-1231 GCF_005503345.1 Ramlibacter sp. 2FC | reverse complement strand
AGAGGGTGTAGACGAAAACAACATCTCGCGCGTTATGCTCTGATCGAAGCATGCGGACACGAGGTGGCAGATGGTGAAGAAGGCGCGAGGCGAGCAGCCGGGACGTCCGGGGCGCAAGCCCGTGTTGAACGCTGAGCACACGGCTGTGTTGCGTGCGATTACCCAAGAGCAACCGCACTCGTCGCTGGACGAAGTCACCCGCGAGCTGTTGCGACGTACGGGCGTCAAGGTCAGCACGGTCACTGTGCGCAAGGCGCTGCGCGAGGCCGGCATCCAGCGACTCAAGCCGCTGCGCCGCGCGGGCGCGCGGGCTGCGGTTCAGGGGAGCGCACCGACCCGATACGGCTACACCGCCGCACATCGCCGCGCCGATGGAGTCAGCGGCATGAACACCGACCTGACCGATGCCGAATGGGCGCTGGTGGGTGACCTGTTCGAGCGCGACGGCGGTCGCGGAGCGCCTGCGCGCTACGAGCGTCGCCAGATCGTCAACGCCTGCTGCTATGCGCTGCGCACGGGCTGCGCCTGGCGACTGCTGCCCAAGACCTTCCCGCCCTGGCAGGCGGTCTACAAGGCCTTCAGCCGCTGGGCCGCTGCCGGCGTGTTCGAGGCCATGCACGATCGGCTGCGCCAGCAGTGGCGCGATCGCATCGGCAAGGCCCCCGAGCCGACGGCCGCCATCATCGATGCGCAGAGCACCCGCAGCACGGCCCAAGGCGGCCAGACAGGGTTCGATGCAGGCAAGAAGGTCAAGGGGCGCAAGCGTCACCTGGTGGTCGACACGCTGGGGCTGCTGCTGGCCGTCACGATCACCGCAGCCAGCGTGCAAGATCGCGATGCCGCCGCACCCGTGGTTGCGCAAGCCTGCGCCAAAGTCCCGGGGCTGAAGAAGCTGTACGCCGACGGCGCCTACGGCGGCCAATGCGCCGCGGCCATCGAAAAGACACATGCGTTGAGCGTGGAGATCGTGCGCCACCCCGGCAACCGCAGCACCGGCACTTGGGTAGCGACCGCGCAGCAGCCCCTGTGGCCCGAGAGCCTGCCCAGCGGCTTCGTGGTGCTGCCCAAGCGCTGGGTGGTCGAGCGCACTCACGCCTGGAACGAGCGCGCGCGACGCCTCATGGCACACCACGATCGATCGGACTGGGCGCCGCTCGCATGGGTCTGGTTGGCCGAAGCGCGTATGCTCGCGACTAGACTGGCGACGTAGATCATTTCGTCTACACCCTCT
>NZ_SCMM01000130.1:0-1479 GCF_005503345.1 Ramlibacter sp. 2FC | reverse complement strand
TAGTCTTACTGTGTCATAAAAATTAAGGCATGATATGCCCGTCATTTTTCCCTGTGACGAGGGTGCGATGGGCATATCCAAAGAATTCGATCGATACATGGCTCACCTGGCCGAAGGGCTTGGCCATGCCGACCGTCGCGCAGGATTGACCGGGTATTGCACCGGCCTGATGCTGCCTCTGTCGCGCAAGAGCGTCGAGCCCATGGCCGCCCGCGTCGATCCGCTGCGCGCCAGCGCCCGGCACCAAGCCCTGCATCACTTTGTCGCCAAGGCCCAATGGAGCGACCAGCAACTGCTCAATCGCGTGGCGCAGTGGGTGGTCCCGCATATGGACTTCAGCGCTGGCGGCTGGTGGATCGTCGATGACACGGGCTTTCCCAAGAAGGGCGTCCACTCGGTGGGCGTGACACGCCAATACTGCGGGGTGCTGGGCAAGCAGGACAACTGCCAAGTGGCCGTCAGCGTCTCGCTGGCCTGCGAACAAGGCAGCCTGCCGGTGGCCTGGCAGCTGTACTTGCCCCGCAACTGGGCCGAAGACGCCGAGCGCAGACTCAAGGCCGGGATTCCCGAAGACATCGAGTTTGCGACCAAGCCTCACATTGCCCTGCAACAGCTACGGGGCCTGCTCTCTGAAGGAGCACCCAGGCACTGTGTGCTGGCCGACGCAGGCTACGGGATCGACTATGCATTTCGTCAGGGGTTGACCGATCTGGGCTTGCCCTACGTGGTCGGCATCACCTCGGCCGTGGTGGTCTGGCCACCGGGAGTGGAGCCCCTGCCGCCGAAGCCCTACAGCGGCATGGGCCGTCCACCGGTGATGCCACGGCGCACCGCCAAGAGACAGCCGGTGAGCGTCAAGGCATTGGCGCAGTCCTTGCCCGACAGCGCATTCCAGAACATCAGTTGGCGCGAAGGCAGCAACGAGCGCCTGACGGGCCGCTTTGCGGCGCTGCGGGTACGCTGCGCCGGGGGTAACGTCGGCAAGGCGCGTCTCTTACCCCAGCAGTGGCTGCTCATCGAGTGGCCCGCAGATCAGGCCGAGCCCGAGAAGTATTACCTGTCCACGCTGCCCGACACCACGGCACTGAACGATCTGGTGCGCGCCGCGCACATGCGCTGGCGCATCGAGCGCGATTACCAGGATCTCAAGCAGGACCTGGGGCTGGGCCACTATGAGGGGCGGGGTTGGCGCGGATTTCACCACCACGCCAGCCTGAGCATCGCGGCGTACGGCTTCCTGATGGCGCAGCGGCTGAAATCCGGCAGCAGCGCCGGCGGTAAAAAAAACTTCGTCGAACGCCAAGTGCCTGCCATTCCCGAAGATTACGTCCCTCGGGGAAGCCCAGCGCGCGCAGCGTCACGTGCCGGACTCGATCAGGACGCTGCGCCTTCAGTTGAGCGTCGCACTCGCAGGCGCCCTGGGACATTGCCCGCATTGCGCCGCGGTTAGCGTCCGACTACGTTTGTGACACAGTAAGA
>NZ_SCMM01000012.1:0-95562 GCF_005503345.1 Ramlibacter sp. 2FC | reverse complement strand
ACGCTTCCTCCCCACACTCGGTCACCCTCATGCAGTTGCGCTTCGCTTCGTTCGCTGTGATCAACTCACGGGAGGACTTGCACCTCCAAGAGTGCGCCCGTGCCGGGCGCACAACGAAAAAGCCCTAGAACATTGCTGTTCTAGGGCTATCCGTTTGGTGCGGCTGGCAGGATTCGAACCCACGACCCCTTGGTTCGTAGCCAAGTACTCTATCCAACTGAGCTACAGCCGCTGAGCTTTGAATTATAGCACGGAAAAATCAGTGCTTGGTAGGGCGTGTTGGACTTGAACCAACGACCAAAGGATTATGAGTCCTCTGCTCTGACCAACTGAGCTAACGCCCCGCGTGCCGGCCCCCGTTTCGGAACCGGCGCGAGCCCGTATTGTAGGGGCCTATTTGTTGTGGCTCAGCGCATTGCTGAGCAGACGCGAGGTGATGTCCACGATCTGGATCATTCGATCGTAGGGCATGCGCGTGGGACCGATCACCCCCAGGGTGCCGACCACCTGGCCGTCGACCTCGTAGGACGCGCTCACCACCGACAGCTCCTCGACCGGGACGACCTGGCTTTCGCCGCCGATGTAGATGCGCACACCGTCGGCCTGGGCCGAGACGTCGAGCAGGCGCATCAGCTGGGCCTTCTGCTCGAACAGGTCGAAGGCGCGGCGCAGCTGGCTCATGTCGCTGGAGAAGTCGCTCACGGCCAGCAGGTTGCGCTCGCCCGAGATCACCACCTCGCCCTGGGCCTGGTTCAGGGCCTCGGAGCTGGCCTGCACGGCCGCCTGCATCAGCGTGGCGATCTCGCCGCGCAGGGTGTCGACCTCCTGCTGCAGCTTGCCGCGCACCTGCTCGATCGCCATGCCGGCGTAATGCGCGTTGAGGTAGTTGGCCGCCTCGACCAGCTGCGACTGCGAGTAGTCGGCCTCGGTGAAAAGGACGCGGTTCTGCACGTCGCCTTCGGGCGAAACGATGATGACCAGCAGGCGGCGCTCGGACAGGCGCAGGAACTCGATGTGCCGGAACACCGAGCTGCGGCGCGGCGCCATGACCACGCCGACGAACTGGGAGAGGTTGGACAGCAGGCTGGCCGCGTTCGCGATCACCTTTTGCGGCTGGTCCGGCGCCAGGCTAGGCGCGGCCAGCTCCTCGCGCTGGGCGGTCAGCATGGTGTCGACGAACAGGCGGTAGCCGCGCGCCGTCGGGATGCGTCCGGCCGAGGTGTGCGGGCTGGCGATCAGGCCCAGCGCCTCCAGGTCCGACATGACGTTGCGTATGGTCGCCGGGGAAAGCTCCAGCCCCGAGGCGCGCGACAGCGTGCGCGAGCCCACGGGCTGGCCTTCTGCGATGTAGCGCTCCACCAGCGCCTTGAGCAGCAGGCGGGCCCGGTCGTCGAGCATGTTGGAATCCCTTGACATGTTGTGTCAGATTTTAGTGATGTAATTCAGGGCCTGTTTACACTGTTTTTGCCAGATGCGTTGCGGAGCAACCCGGAGGGAACGTGGTTAAAAGCGCGCCACTCGTTGTTGCACTCCTGGCCCAGGCGGCCAGCCTGGGCGTCGTCGCGCGCCTAGATTGGCGCGGTTTTAACCACGTTCGCACTGGCAAAAACAGTGTGAACAGGCCCTAATCCATGAAGTCGAAATTCCGCCATGTGGCACTGATCGGCAAGTACCACGCCACGGTCTCGGGCAAAGCGGCCGACAGCGCGCGGCAGGTGCTCGATGGCCTGGCGCATTTCCTGAGCCGCCAGGGCTGCGAGGTGGCGCTGGAGCAGGTCACGGCGGCCAGCATGGGCCTGTCCACCTACGCCACACTGGACGTGGCTGGCATAGGTGCGCAGTGCGACCTGGGCCTGGTGGTCGGCGGCGACGGCACCATGCTGGGCATAGGGCGGCAGCTGGCGCGCCACGGCGTGCCGCTGATAGGCATCAACCAGGGCCGCCTGGGCTTCATCACCGACATCCCGCTGGACCATTACCGCGAGACGCTCACGCCCATGCTGCAGGGCCAGTACGAGGAGGACCAGCGCAGCCTGATGCACGCCAAGGTGCTGCGCGACGGCCACTGCGTGTTCGATGCGCTGGCGATGAACGACGTGGTGGTCAACCGCGGCGCCACCTCGGGCATGGTGGAGCTGCGCGTCGAGGTCGACGGCCATTTCGTCGCCAACCAGCGCGCCGACGGCCTGATCGTCGCCACGCCGACCGGCTCGACCGCCTACGCGCTGTCGGCCGGCGGGCCCATGCTGCACCCCTCGATTCCGGGCTGGGTGCTGGTGCCTATCGCGCCGCACACGCTGTCCAACCGGCCCATCGTGCTGTCCGACAGCGCGGAGATCGCGATCGAGGTGGTCGCGGGACGCGACGCCAGCGCCAGCTTCGACATGCAGTCGCTGGCCTCGCTGCTGCACGGCGACCGCATCTCGGTGCGCCGCTCGCAGCACCGCGTGCGCTTCCTGCATCCGCGCGGCTGGAGCTATTTCGACACGCTGCGCAAGAAGCTGCACTGGTACGAGGGAGGTTCCTGAAGGTGGCGCTCAGAAACATCAGCCTGCGCGATTTCGTGATCGTGCACGCCCTGGAGCTGGACCTGTCGGAGGGCTTCACGGCCCTGACCGGCGAGACCGGCGCCGGCAAGTCCATCCTGATCGACGCGCTGCAGCTCGCGCTGGGCGCGCGCGCCGACCCGGCCCTGGTACGCGAGGGCGCGGCCCGCACCGAGGTCAGCGCCGAGTTCGACTGTCCGCCCGGCTGCGCGGCCTGGCTCGAGGATGCCGGCTTCGAAGTCTCGACCCAGCTGCTGTTGCGGCGCAGTGTCGACACCCAGGGCAAGAGCCGCGCCTGGATCAACGGCAGCCCGGCCACGGCCACCCAGCTGCGCGAGATCGGCGAGGCCCTGCTCGACATCCACGGCCAGCATGCCTGGCAAAGCCTGACGCGGCCCGACGCGGTGCGCGGCCTGCTCGACGCCTACGCGGGCCTGGACACCCAGGCCCTGGGCCGGCTATGGCAGCAGTGGCGCCAGGCCCAGAAAATCCTGGGCGAGGCGCGTGCGGCGCAGGACTCGCTGCAGCGCGAGCGCGAGCGGCTGGCCTGGCAGATCGCCGAGCTCGACAAGCTCGCGCCCGGCGCGGACGAGTGGGAGGAGCTCAGCGCCAGCCACAACCGGCTATCGCACGCCCAGGCCCTGATCGATGCCGCAGGCCAGGCCCTGGCCGCGCTCGAGGCCGACGATGGCGGCGCCCTGCCCGGCCTGTCGCGGTCCTGCGGCCTGCTGCAGCAGCAGGAGCAGGTCGAACCCGAATTCGGAGCGCTGGCCGAGATCCTGGCCTCCAGCCTGGCCCAGGCCCAGGACGCCGTGCACTCGCTGCACGCCTACCTGCGCCGGGCCGAGCTGGACCCCGAGCGCCTGGCCGAGCTCGACCAACGCATGGGCCAATGGGTGTCGCTGGCGCGGCGCTACAAGCGCCCGCCGCCCGAGCTGGCCACGCTGCTGGCCGGCTGGAAGGAAGAGCTCGCCAAGCTCGATGCGGCGGCCGACCTGGCCGCGCTCGAGTCCGCCGAGCAGGCCGCCGCGTCCGCCTGGCTGGCCGAGGCGCGCCGCGTCTCGGCCCAGCGCATCCAGGCCGCGCCGCGGCTGGCGCGCGCCGTCACGAGCGCCATGCAGGCCCTGGGCATGCAGGGCGGGCGCTTCGAGGTCGCGCTGGACAAGGCCGCCGAGCCGGCCCAGCATGGCCTGGAGGACCTGGCCTTCCTGGTCGCGGGGCACGCGGGCAGCACGCCGCGCCCGGTCGGCAAGGTGGCCTCGGGGGGCGAGCTCTCGCGCATCGCGCTGGCGATCGCGGTCACCACCAGCCAGCTCGGCGCGGCCCAGACCCTGATCTTCGACGAGGTGGACTCGGGCGTGGGCGGCGCCGTCGCGGAAACCGTGGGCCGGCTGATGAAGCAGCTGGGCCGCGACCGCCAAGTGCTGGCCGTGACCCACCTGCCCCAGGTGGCGGCCTGCGCCGACCACCACCTGGTGGTCGCCAAGCGCCAGGAGGGCGGCCGCGTCGCCAGCGGCGTGAGCCTGGTGCTCGGCGAGCAGCGCGTCGGCGAGGTCGCGCGCATGCTGGGCGGCGAACGCCTGTCCGACACCACCCTGGCCCATGCGCGCGAGATGCTGGGCGTCCAGGCCGATGGCGGCGCGCCGCGCGAGCGCAAGGTCAAGGCATGAATCTCGAGCAGGAGCCCGGGCGATGAGCGCGGCCGAGGCGAGCCCGCTGGAGGTGGTGCTGATCACCGGCATGTCCGGTTCGGGCAAGTCGGTGGCGCTGCACGCGCTCGAGGACGCGGGCTACTACTGCGTGGACAACCTGCCGCCCGAATTGCTGCAGCCCTTCGTCGCGCTGCAGCAGGCGCACCACACGCAGCGCGTGGCGATCGCCATGGACGTGCGCAGCGCCGCCTCGCTGCCCATGGTGCCCGAGCAGCTGGCCGCGCTGCGCGCCCAGGGCGTGGCGATCAAGCCGGTGTTCCTGGACGCGACCACCGACACCCTGGTGCGCCGCTACTCGGAGACCCGGCGCAAGCACCCGCTGTCGCGGCGCGACGACGCCGACATCCAGCACGCGCTGATCGAGGCGATCGAGCTCGAGCGCGAGCTGCTGGCCGAGCTGCGCGAGCAGGCCCATGCGATCGACACCAGCCTGATGCGCTCGGCCCAGCTGCAGGGCTACGTCAAGGCGCTGATCGCGGCGCCGGCCAGCCACCTGACCCTGGTCTTCGAGTCCTTCGCCTTCAAGCGCGGCATTCCGGTCGATGCCGACTACGTGTTCGACGTGCGCATGCTGCCCAATCCGCATTACGAGGATGCGCTGCGCCCGCTGACCGGGCGCGACCCCGCGGTGGCCGAGTTCCTGCGGCGCGCGCCCGAGGTGCTGCAGATGGAGCGCCAGATCGAGGCCTTTCTCAGCGCCTGGCTGGGCGCGCTGGCCCAGGACCATCGAAGCTATGTCACGGTGGCCATAGGCTGCACCGGCGGCCAGCACCGCTCGGTCTACCTGGTCGAGCAGCTGGCGCAGGCCTTCAGCCCCCATTGGCTGACGCTCACGCGCCACCGCGAGCTCGACAAGGCCTGATCCGGGGACTTCAGTCAGGCAGCAGCAGTCTGCGCACCGGTGCAGGCAGGCCTAGGGCTGGCCATTGCTCGGCGGTGAACCAGGCGCCGGGCCGACCGGCCAGCGCACGGCTGCCCAGGCGCACGCGCACCGGGTGCAGGTGCAGGTCCTTGTGCGTCAGCACATGCTTGAAGCCCTCCAGGTCTTCGAGCGCCGCCTGCTGGCCCTCGGGCAGGGCCGCCTCCAGCGCGGCGCGGCTGTCGAACAGGGGCAGGCAATACAGGCCCGCCCAGACTCCCGGCGTGGGCCGCTGCTCGAGCCAGACCGAGCCGGCGCGGTCGCTGGCCCACAGCAGCCACAGCGACTCGCTGCTGCGCCTGAGCTTGCGCGTCTTGACCGGATAGGCCTCGGGCCTGCCCTCGCGCCTGGCCTCGCAGAGCTCGGTCACGGGACAGGCGGCGCAGTCCGGGCTGCGCGCCTGGCAGACCGTGGCACCCAGGTCCATCAGGCCCTGCGTGTAGCTCGGCATGGCCTCCTCGAGCCGCGCCCGGGGCAGCAATTCCTCGGCCAGGCCCCAGAGGCTGCGCTCGTGCGCCGCCACGGACAGGTCGGCGCCGTAGCCCAGGGTCCGGCTGAGCACCCGCTTGACGTTGCCGTCCAGGATGGCGGCGCGCTCGCCAAAGCAGAAGGCCGCGATGGCCGCGGCCGTGGAGCGGCCTATGCCCGGCAGGCTCTGCAATTGCTCGGCGCTGTCCGGAAAGCGGCCGCCGAAGCGGGTCACCACCTCTACGGCGCAGCGGTGCAGGTTGCGCGCGCGGCTGTAGTAACCCAGGCCGCTCCACAGCCCCAGCACCTCGTCGAGCGAGGCCGCAGCCAGCGCCGCCACGTCGGGAAAGCGCTGCAGGAAGCGCGGGTAGTAGTCGAGCACGGTGGCAACCTGGGTCTGCTGCAGCATGATCTCGGACAGCCAGACGCGATAGGGGTCGCGCTGGTCCTGCCAGGGCAGGTGGCGGCGGCCGTGCCGCCTCTGCCAGGCCACGACCCGGCCGGCAAAATCTTCCTCCAGCGCCCTCATGGCAGCGCCTGCTCTGCGGGGGCGGCCGCGCCGGCTGCGAGCATGGGCGCCGTCAGGGCATCGAGCCGGACCTGCACCGCGTCCAGCGCGGCCTCCTGCGCCTCGAGCTCGGACAGGCGCTGCTCCAGACCGTCGGCCGCCTGCTCGATGCGCGCGATCGCCTCGATGCGGCGCCCGAAGTCGCGCCGCCGGTCGCGCAGCTGCACGTCGAGCTGGGACGCGAAGGCCTTGCTCCAGCGCTCGACGTCGGCCAGCGCGGCCTCGAAGATGGCACGCACCCGCCCCATCAGCGCGCGCGCCAGACGGTCGGAGAAGTCGGCCCGGGACAGCCTCAGCACGTTGCCCACGCCCAGGTACTGGCGGTAGCTCTGCGCCACCTGGTCCAGGTCGGCGAGCAGCGGACTCAAGTCGGGCGGATCGCTCATCTGCACGGAAAAACCATGCTCGGCATTGATCTGGCGGCAGCTCGCCTCCAGCATGGCCTGGATGTCCAGGATCAGATCCTGGGCCTGGGTCAGGCTGGCGCGCAGGCGCTCGAAGGCCAGGCCGTAGGCCTTGTTCAGCCCGAGCTTGAAACCGCCCTGGCGCAGGGCCGCGCCGAGTTCGGCCAGTTCGGCCTTGAGGGTGGCCGTGCCCAGCTGCTGAAACACCTGCTGCAGCAGCTTCAGGTGCACCGAGCGCATGGCGTGCACGCGGGTGGCGCTGCGGTCGAATTCCAGCCGCTCCTGCTCGACGCGCTGACGCATCTGGCGTATCACCGCCGTGTTCTTGCCGCGCAGGCCGCGCAGCTCGAGTGTCTGCTCGGCCAGCGCCCGGCGGCGCACATGCAGCACGCGAGCGGCCTCGGCGCGCAGGCCCCTGACGCCCGCGGCCAGGGCCGCGGCCAGCACCTGCTGGCGCCGCGCAAGCAGGCCCTCGCCCAGGGCCTGCTCCAGCTGGGGCAGGCCGCTGGCGCGCAGCAGCTCGGCATCGCCGCGCACCTTGGCCAGCAGGCCCTTCTGGGCCGACACCGGAATCACCTGCTGCGGCGCCACGCCCAGGGTCTCGGCGCAGGCCGCGCGCTGGCGCTCGATCTGGGCCTGGACCTGGGCCGGGGCGCTGAGCGCATCCCACAGCGTGTCGACCTTGTTGAGCACCACCAGGCGGCTGGCCGGATCGGCGCCGACCTCGGGCAGGTGTTCGCGCCAGACCTCCAGGTCGGTGCGCGACACGCCGGCATCGGCGGCCAGGATGAACACCACCGCATGGGCCTGCGGCAGCAGGCCCAGCGTCAGCTCGGGCTCGGCGCCGACCGCGTTGAGGCCCGGCGTGTCCAGCACCACCAGCCCCTGGCGCAGCAGCGGGTGTGGCAGGTTGACCAGGGCATGGCGCCAGCGCGGCACCTCGACGCAACCTTCGGCGTCGGGCAGCGGGTTGTCCTGCGGGCTGTCGTCGTGCCAGAAGCCCAGGGCGCGCGCCTGGTCCAGGTCCACCCGCCGGGTCTCGGCCACCTGCTGCAGCGCAGCGGCCAGGCGCGGCGCGTCGGCCACGTCGAGCTCTACCCGGTTCCAGCGCTGCGGCATCTGGCGCCACTCGGCCAGGGTCTGGGGCGCAAGCCGCGACTCTATGGGCAGCAGGCGCAGGCAGGCCGGCTCGCCGGCCTCGTAGGACAGCTCGGTCGGGCACATGGTGGTGCGACCGGCACTGGCCGGCACGATGCGCTGGCCGTAGCCGGAGAAGAACACGGCGTTGATCAGCTCGGACTTGCCGCGCGAGAACTCGGCGGCAAAAGCCACCATCAGCTTGCCCTGCCGCAGCTGCGCATCGAGCCGCTGCAGGCGCTCCTGCACAGCCGCGTCCAGCAGCTCCTGGTCCTTCAACCATTCGCCCAGGCCCTTGAGCCGAAGCGCATGCTCGCGGCACCATGCGCCATGCAGGTCGAACTGCTGATCGAAAGACATCTCCCGGCCACCTCCAAACTGCGGGCCAATATAACACCGGGGCTTGGCCGCAGCGCCCCGGGACGCGCCGACTTCAGCGCTGCTGGCAGACCGGACAGAAGAAAGTGCTGCGCTGCCCCTGCCGCAGGCTGCGCACCGGCGTGCCGCAGACGCGGCAGGGCTGGCCCGCGCGGCCGTAGACCATGGCCTCGAGCTGGAAATGGCCGGCCTGGCCGTCGGCGCTGGCGAAGTCCCTGAGCGTGCTGCCGCCGCGGTCCACGGCCCGCGCCAGCACCTCGCGGATCGCCGCGTGCAGGCGCGCCGCGCGCGGCGCGCTCAGCCGCGTGGCGCTCAGGGTCGGACGTATGCCGGCCAGGAACAGCACCTCGGAGGCGTAGATGTTGCCGACCCCGACCACCAGGTCGCCGGCCAGCAGCACCTGCTTGAGCGGGCCGCGGCGCTTCTTCAGGCCGGCCTGGAAGGCCTCCAGATCGAAGCCCTCGCCCAGCGGCTCCATGCCCAGCTTGCCGAGCAGCTGCTGGGCCCGCGGCGAGGCCTCGCCGGGCGCCCAGACCACGGCGCCGAAGCGGCGCGGGTCGTGCAGGCGCAGCGTGCCGCGGCTGGTGACCAGGTCGAAATGGTCGTGCGTGCCGGGCGGTGGCTGCTGGGGCGCGAAGTTCAGGCTGCCCGACATGCCCAGGTGCAGCAGCAGCAGGCCCTGGTCCAGCTGCAGCAGCAGGTACTTGCCGCGCCGCCCCACGCCCTGCACCACGCGGCCCTCCAGGGCCGAAGGGTCCAGGCCTAGCGGCCAGCGCAGCGGCTTGCCGAGCCGGACCGCGGCGATGCGCGCGCCGCGGATGCGCTCGGCAAAGCTCAGGCGCGTGACTTCGACTTCGGGCAGTTCGGGCATGGAGGTCCAAGGGTGAGAGCTGTGGATTATCATGATTTCATGAAGTTTTCTTACCGCCTGGCCGCCCTGCTGGCCTGTGCCCTGAACGCGGCGGCCCAGGCGCCCGCGGCAGACGCGCCCGCCCCCGAGGCGCCTCAGCCCTCGGCCCTCGATGCGCAGCTGTTCTACCAGCTGCTGCTGGGTGAGCTCCAGGTGGGCGGCGGCGAGCCCGGCGCCGGCTACTCGCTGATCCTCGACGCCGCGCGCCGCAGCAAGGACCCGGCCCTGTACCAGCGCGCGGTCGAGATCGCGCTGCAGTCGCGCTCGGGCGACGCCGCGCTGCAGGCGGCGCGCGCCTGGCGCCAGGCGCTGCCGGCTTCGCGCGATGCCAGCCGCTACGAGCTGCAGATCCTGATTGCGCTCAACCGCATCGAGGACACCGCCGAGACCCTGCAGCTGGTGCTGGCGGGCACGCCGGTGGCCGAGCGCCCGGCCCTGATCGCGACCTTGCCGCGCCTGTACAGCCGCACCCAGGACAAGAAGCTGTCGGCCCGCGTGGTCGAGGGCGCGCTGGCCGAGGCGTCGCGCCAGCCACCCACGGCGGTCGCGGCCTGGACCGCCAACGGCCGCATGCGCATGCTGGCGGGCGACCTGGCGGGCGCGATCGAGGCGGCGCGCCAGGCCCAGGCCCTGGACCTCGGGGCCGAGGGCCCGGTCCTGCTGGCGCTCGAGATGATGGACGGCTCGCAACCCCAGGCCGAAGCGCTGGTGCGCAGCTACCTGGAAGGCAAAGGCAAGCCCTTGCCCGAGCTGCGCCTGGCCTATGCCCGCGCCCTGCTGGACCAGAGCCGCCACGCCGAGGCCCAGCGCGAACTGCAGCGCGTGATTGCCGAAAAGGCCGAACTCGCCGAGGCCTGGCTGCTGCTGGGCACGCTGCAGGCCCAGGACAACCAGTTGGCCCAGGCCGAAGCCACGCTGCGCCGCTTCCTGGAGCTGGCGGCGGCCGACCTGCCGGCCGAGGAACTGCAGCGCGGCACCACGCAGGCCTACCTGGTGCTGGCCCAGATCGCGGAGAAGCGCCGCGATTACGCCGCCGCCGAACGCTGGCTGAGCCGCATCGAGAATTCGGCCGACATGGTCGGCGTGCAGAGCCGGCGCGCCTCCATCCTGGCGCGCCAGGGCCGGATGGACCAGGCCCGCCAGTTGCTGCGCAGCCTGCCCGAGCGCAGCCCCGAGGACGCGCGCATGAAGCTGATGGCCGAGGTGCAGCTGCTGCGCGAGCAGCAGATGCTGCGCCAGGCCTACGAACTGCTCGGCGCCGCCATCGCCCGTTATCCGCAGGACTTCGAGCTGCTCTACGAGCAGGCCCTGCTCAGCGAGAAGCTGGGCAACTTCGAGGAAATGGAGCGCCTGCTGCGCGAGCTGATCGCGCGCCGGCCCGACCACCACCACGCCTACAACGCCCTGGGTTACTCGCTGGCCGAGCGCAACGTCCGCCTGGCCGAGGCGCGCGAGCTGGTGCAGAAGGCGCTCGCCATGGCGCCTAACGACCCCTTCATCCAGGACAGCCTGGCCTGGGTCGAGTTCCGCCTGGGTCGCAAGGACGAGGCGCTGCGCATCCTCGAGTCGGCCTTCCGCGCCCGCCCGGACCCGGAGATCGCCGCCCACATGGGCGAGGTGCTCTGGAGCCTGGGCCAGCGCGAGCGCGCCACCGCCATCTGGCGCGAGGGCCTGCGCCTGAATCCCGAGAACGACACCCTGGTCCAGACCCTGCGCCGGCTGCAGGTGAAGCCGTGACCGGCACGCGTCGGCGCTGCGTCCTGGCCGGCCTCGCACTGCCGCTCGCGGCAGCCCTGCTCGCGGGCTGCGCGCAGCCGCCCCGCAGCGCGCCGCCGGGCCCGGGCGTCTGGAGCGGCCGCCTGGCGCTGCAGATCGCGTCCGAGCCGCCGCAGTCCTTTGCGGCGGGCTTCGAGCTGCGCGGCCGTGCGGACGAGGGCGAGCTGCTGCTGACCAGTCCGCTGGGCAACACCCTGGCGCTGATGAGCTGGTCGGCGGACTCTGCCCGGCTGCGCCAGGGCACCGAGGAGCGCCGCTACGAGTCGCTCGACGCGCTGGCCAGCGAGATCACGGGCGCGCCGATTCCGGTGCGCGCGCTGTTCGACTGGCTGGAAGGCCATGCCACCGTGGCCGACGGCTGGCAGGCCGACCTCACGCGCCTGGCCGAGGGCCGTCTGCTCGCGCGCCGCGCCGAACCCGCGCCGGCGGCCGAGCTGCGCCTGCTGCTCGAACGCTGAATAGTGCCCCCACGCTCGGCACTGGCGTGTCCTCGCTGCCCCCCGAGGGGGCCCAGGTCGGCTTGGGGCGGCCCGGCGCCAACCTGGGCCGCGCTAGCGATAATGCCGCGATGAAGTCGCTGTACGACGTGCCGGCCCCGGCCAAGCTCAACCTGTTCCTGCACATCACGGGCCGCCGCGCCGACGGCTACCACCTGCTGCAGTCGGCCTTCATGCTGATCGACTGGTGCGACACCCTGCACTTCGAGCTGCGCGCCGCAGGCGACATCAGCCGCGAGGACCTGACCACGCCGCTGCCCGCCGACGACCTGGTCACGCGCGCCGCGCGTGCGCTCAAGGCGCACACGGGCTGCCCGCTGGGCGCGCACATAGCCGTGGCCAAGCAGATTCCGGCCCAGGCCGGCATGGGCGGCGGCTCCTCCGACGCGGCCAGCTGCCTGCTGGCGCTCAACCGCCTGTGGAAGCTGGGCCTGCGTCTGTCCGAGCTCGAGGCCATAGGCCTGACCCTGGGCGCCGACGTGCCCTTCTTCCTGCGCGGGCGCAACGCCTGGGTCGAAGGCATAGGCGAGCGCATCGCGCCGATCTCCCTGCCCGCGGCCCGCTTCGTGGTCGTCAAACCACCCGCGGGACTGGAGACAAGAAAGATTTTTGAAGACCCGACTTTGAAGCGCGATACAAATGCTGCTAGAATTTCAGTCTTTGCTGCAAACGCATACGACTTCGGTCGAAACGACTTGCAGCCGGTTGCCCAGAGGCTTTGCCCGCAGGTCACCCAGGCCCTTCAGTGGCTTGAAGACGCGGGTTTGCACGGCAGAATGACCGGCTCAGGCAGTGCGGTGTTTGCACAATTGCCGGATGGCAAGAATCTCGGTCAGGTCCCTGACCAATGGCAGGTTCGGACATGCGGCAACATGGATGTTCATCCCTTGCTGGGATGGGCAACCAGCGACGATTATCGGTAGGCAGTTTCTGACTGTCGACCTGTGTAGGGGAGTCGCCAAGTTGGTCAAGGCACCGGATTTTGATTCCGGCATGCGAGGGTTCGAGTCCTTCCTCCCCTGCCAAATACGTTTCACGTACAGGCACACTGTCACGTACAGGCATATTGTTTAGATCGCTGGGACGCTGATGCAGCCGAACTCCACCCCCGACTTCATGGTTTTCACGGGCAATGCCAATCCCGGCATGGCGGCCGAGATCGCGCGTCACCTGGGCATCTCGCTCGGCGCCGCCGACGTGGGCCGCTTCTCCGACGGGGAGGTCACCGTGGAGGTCAAGCAGAACGTGCGCGCCCGCGACGTGTTCGTGGTCCAGTCCACCTGCGCGCCGACCAACGAGAACCTGATGGAACTGCTGATCATGGTCGACGCGCTCAAGCGCGCCTCGGCCGAGCGCATCAGCGCCGTCATCCCCTACTTCGGCTACGCCCGCCAGGACCGCCGCCCGCGCTCCACGCGCGTGCCGATCTCGGCCAAGGTCGTGGCCAACATGCTGCAGGCCGTGGGCGTGGCGCGCGTGCTGACCATGGACCTGCACGCCGACCAGATCCAGGGCTTCTTCGACATCCCGGTCGACAACATCTACGCCTCGCCGGTGCTGCTGGGCGACCTGCGCCAGAAGAACTACGAGGACCTGATCGTGGTCTCGCCCGACGTGGGCGGCGTGGTGCGCGCGCGCGCCCTGGCCAAGCAGCTGGGCTGCGACCTGGCCATCATCGACAAGCGCCGCCCCAAGGCCAATGTCAGCGAGGTCATGCACGTGATCGGCGAGATCGAGGGCCGCAACTGCGTGGTCATGGACGACATGATCGATACCGCCGGCACCCTGGTGAAGGCGGCCGAGGTGCTCAAGGAGCGCGGCGCCAAGAACGTCTACGCCTACTGCACGCACCCGATCTTCTCCGGCCCGGCCATCGAGCGCATCGCCAAGGGCGCGGCGCTCGACGAGGTGGTGGTGACCAACACCATCCCGCTGAGCGACGCCGCCGCCGGCTGCCGGAAAATCCGCCAGCTCTCCGTGGCGCCGCTGATCGCCGAGACGATACAGCGCATCGCCAAGGGCGAGTCGGTCATGAGTTTGTTCTCGGATCAAGAAAACCTTTTCTGATCCGGACAAGAAGCGGGCCTGCCAGCCCCTCGCGGGCGAAGCAGGCCTTTTTGTAATCGGAGCCGCACTGGTCGCGGTCGGCTTCCCTAGGAGTCTTTATATGAAATTCGTCGCTTTTGAGCGCGCCAAGCAGGGTACGGGTGCGAGCCGCCGTCTGCGCATCTCGGGCAAGACGCCCGGCATCGTCTACGGTGGCGAGGGCCAGCCGCAGCTGATCGAGCTCGATCACAACGCCCTGTGGCACGCCATCAAGAAGGAAGCCTTCCACTCCAGCATCCTGGAAATGGAACTGAACGGCCAGACCAGCAAGGTCCTGCTGCGTGACCTGCAGATGCACCCGTTCAAGCAGCTGGTGCTGCACATCGACTTCCAGCGCGTGGACGCCAACACCCGCCTGACCATGAAGGTGCCGGTGCACTACAGCGGCGAAGAGAACTCCGGCGCCGTCAAGCTCGACAAGTGCCTGGTCAACCACATCGTGAACGAGCTCCAGGTCAGCTGCCTGCCGGCCGACCTGCCCGAGTTCATCGCGGTGGACCTCAGCGAACTGAAGAAGGGCGTTTCCCTGCACCTGAACGACGTCGCCCTGCCCAAGGGCGTGAAGGTCGTCACGCACGGCAAGCCCAATCCGGTGCTGGTCTCGGTCACCGCCCCGGCCGAGGAAGTTGAGGAAGCCGCCCCCGCGGCTGCCGCGCCGGCCCCCGCGCCGGCCAAGGGCAAGGGCAAGAAGTAAGGACGCCCTGCCTCAAGGCATCGACGGCCCGCCTCGGCGGGCCGTTGTCGTTTGGAGCCCGTCAACGCCCATGCCGGGCGCGGATAATCGAAGGCCATGATCAAGCTGTTTGTCGGCCTGGGCAACCCCGGCCCCGAATACGAGGACACGCGCCACAACGCGGGCTTCTGGTGGATAGACGCGCTGGCGCGCGAGCTCAAGCTCTCGCTGGTGCCCGACAAGGGCTACCACGCCCAGGTGGCGCGCACCAGCCTGCACGGCCAGACCGTCTGGCTGCTCAAGCCCCAGACCTTCATGAACCTGTCGGGCAAGTCGGTCGCCGCGCTGGCGCGCTTCTTCAAGATCCAGCCGCAGGAGATCCTGGTCGCGCACGACGAGCTCGACATAGTTCCCGGCCAGGTCAAGCTCAAGCGAGGCGGCAGCCATGCCGGCCACAACGGGCTGCGCGACATCCACGCCCAGCTCGGCTCGCCCGACTACTGGCGCCTGCGATTGGGCGTTGGCCATCCCGGCGTGAAGTCCGAGGTGGTGAACTGGGTGCTCAAGAAACCCTCGCCCGAGCACCGCGCGGCCATCGACGACTGCATTGCACGCGCGCTCAAGGCCCTGCCGGCCCTGATCGCCGGCGAGATGGACAAGGCCACGCTGCTGGTGCATACCAGCCAGCCGCCGCGCCCCAAGCCGCCCCGCCCGGCGGCGCCGTCCATACCATGAAAAACGCCACCTCGCAGGTGGCGTTTTTCATGCCTGGGCCTCGGCCTGCAGACGCTGGTACTTCTGCCACAGCGTCTCGCGGCTCTCGATGTGCTGGGGATTGACCGGTATGCAGGACACGGGACAGACCTGCACACATTGCGGCTCATCGAAATGGCCCACGCACTCGGTGCACTTGTTCGGGTCGATCTCGTAGATCTCCACGCCCAGGTAAATCGCCTGGTTGGGGCACTCGGGCTCGCAGACGTCGCAGTTGATGCACTCGTCGGTGATCATCAGCGCCATGACGGCCTCCCTTCGCAACGCCCGCACCGACACGCGCCGGCGGCAGGCGCAGCAGACGGCAAGGCGGCAAGCGACACGGTGACAGCATCCATGCCGATATTATCGACGCTGCCGCCGCCTTTTTCCCTTGTGGCCCCGCTTCACCCTGATGGCCTTGTGGGCCGCCCTGCCAGAGAAACCCGATGACCGAGCTGCACGCGCTGTCCGCCCACGAACTGCTGGACGCCTACCGGCGCCGTGCCCTGTCCCCGGTCCAGGTGGCGGACGCCGTGCTGACCCACATCGAGCGCTGCGAGCCGCAACTGCACGCCAGCTACCTGCTGCGCCCCGAGCTGGCGCTGCAACAGGCCCGCGCCTCGGAGCAGCGCTGGCTGCGCAACGCCCCCTGCGGCCCGCTCGACGGCGTGCCGGTCACGATCAAGGAGAACATCGCCACCGCGGGCGACCCGGTGCCGCTGGGCACGGCCGCCACGCGCCTGGTGCCGGCCACAGTCGACGCGCCGCCGGCCGAGCGGCTCAGGGAGGCCGGCGCGGTGATGGTCTGCAAGACCACCATGCCCGACTACGGCATGCTGTCCTCGGGCCTGTCGAGCTTCCACCCGCTGGCGCGCAACCCCTGGGCCCCGACGAAGACACCGGGCGGCTCCAGCGCCGGCGCCGGCGCGGCGGCCGCGGCGGGCTACGGCCCGCTGCATCTGGGCACCGACATCGGCGGCTCGATCCGGCTGCCGGCCGGCTGGTGCGGCGTGTTCGGCCTCAAGCCCAGCCTGGGCCGCGTGCCGATAGACCCGCCCTACACCGGCCGCGCCGCCGGCCCGATGACGCGCAGCGTGGCCTACGCGGCGCTGATGATGCAGGCGCTGTCGCAGCCCGACGCGCGCGACAGCATGAGCCTGCCGTTCCAGGACATCGCCTGGTCGCAGTTCGAGGACGGGCCCGAGCGTCTGCGCGGCCTGCGCATCGGCCTGCAGATCGCGGGCCTGCGCTTCGACGACCTCGGCGTGCTGCAGCTGGCACGGGCCTTCGAGCAGATCCGCGCGCCCCAACGCCCCTGGCCGTCCTGCACGTCCTGCACGTCCTGCACCTAGCCTCTAGAATGGCTGTGTGCAAGCCATTCTCAACGCCGACCTGCATTGCCATTCCGTCGTCTCCGACGGCACCCTGACGCCGGAGACGCTGGCGGCGCGCGCCCATGCCAACGGCGTGGCGCTGTGGGCCCTGACCGACCACGACGAAATCGGCGGGCAGCAGCGCGCCCTGGCGGCCGCGCAGGCCCTGGGCATGAAATACCTGACCGGCGTCGAGATCTCGGTCACCTTTGCCGGCCAGACCGTGCACATCGTGGGCCTGGGCTTCGACGCCGACGATGCACGCCTGCGCCAGGGCCTGGTCGACACGCGCGGTGGACGCGGCCAACGCGCCCAGGAGATGGCCGAGGGCCTGGCCCAGGTCGGCATACGCGGCGCCTACGAAGGCGCGCTGCGCTACGCCGGCAACCCCGAGCTGATCTCGCGCACCCATTTCGCGCGCTTCCTGGTCGAGACCGGCGTGTGCCGCGACACGCCCGAGGTGTTTCGCAAATACCTCACCGAGGGCAAGCCCGGCTTCGTGCCGCATCGCTGGGCCACGCTGCACGACGCCGTGCACTGGATCACCGAGGCCGGCGGCCAGGCCGTGATCGCCCACCCCGCGCGCTACGACTTCACGCCCAACGAGGAATACGCGCTGTTCACCGAGTTCAAGGCCCATGGCGGGCGCGGCGTCGAAGTCGTGACCGGCAGCCATTCGGCCCAGGAAGCCGTGAAATACGCCGTCACGGCCCAGGAATTCGGCCTGGCGGCCTCGCGCGGCAGCGACTTCCACAGCCCCGACGAGAGCCATACCGACCTGGGCGCCCTGCCCTGGCTGCCCGGTGAGCTCACGCCCGTCTGGGAACTGCTGGCGGACCGCATCCAGTGAACCGCCACGCCACGGCCCTGCTGGGCGTTGCCTTCCTCGTGGCCGCCGTGGCCTGCTTCGCGGCCCTGGACACCACGACCAAGTATGTCAGCGCCAGCGTGCCGCTCTTGATGGCGCTGTGGTTCCGCTACGCCTTCCAGGCCGTCGCCACCACGGCCGTGGTCTGGCCGGGGCGCGGCCGCCGCGTGCTGCGCACCCAACACCCGCGCTTCCAGTTCCTGCGCGGCACGCTGCTGTTTCTCTGCAGTCTGTTCGCCTTCTTCAGCCTCAAGTTCATGCCGGTGGGCGAGTTCACCGCCATCGTGATGATCACGCCGCTGGTCATCACCCTGCTGGCCGCGACCACGCTGGGCGAGAACGTCTCGTCACTGCGCTGGCTGCTGGTGGCCGGCGGCTTCAGCGGCACCCTGGTCATCATCCGCCCCGGCGGCGAGGACTTCGACTGGACCCTGCTGCTGCCTTTGGGCCTGGTGGCCTGCAACGCCTGGTTCCAGGTGCTGACCAGCAAGCTCGCGCGCACCGAGGACCCGGTCACCATGCATTTCTACACCGGCTGGGTCGGCACCCTGCTGGCCTCGCTGGCCCTGCCCTTCGTCTGGCACACGCCCGGAACCTGGACGGAATGGGCCGCGCTGGCGTTCATGGGCGGTGCCGCCACTGTCGGCCATTTCCTGCTCATCCTGGCCTATGCGCGCGCGCCGGCCACGACGCTGACGCCCTACCTCTACGCCCAGATCGGCTTTGCCATGCTGGGCGGCTGGCTGGTCTTCGCCCATGTCCCCGACACCTGGTCGCTGCTGGGCATGGCCCTGGTGGCGGCCTGCGGCGCGGCCGGTGCCTGGCTCACGGTGCGCCAGAGCCGTGTCCTCGTGCAGCCGGCCGAATCCTGAGCATGAAACAACGCCCCCACGCTCATCACTCCGTGTATTCGCTGCCCCCCGAGGGGGCCCAGGCCTCCCTTGGGGCGGCCCGGCGGAAGGCCTGACCCTCATGGCACAGTACTTCGCCGTCCATCCCGACAACCCGCAGCCTAGGCTGCTCAAGCAGGCAGCGGCCCTGCTGGCGCAGGGCGGCATCCTGGCCGTGCCCACCGACTCGAGCTACGCCCTGGTCTGCCACCTGGACGACAAGACCGCGGCCGACCAGCTGCGGCGCATCCGCGGTGTCGACGACAAGCATCACCTGACCCTGCTGTGCCGCGACCTCAGCGAGCTCGCCAACTACGCGCGCGTGGACAACCGGCAGTTCCGCCTGGTCAAGCAGGCCACGCCGGGCCCCTACACCTTCATCCTGGAAGCCACCAAGGAGGTGCCGCGGCGCGTCAGCCACCCGCAGCGCAAGACCATAGGCCTGCGCGTGCCCGAGCACCGCACCCTGCAGGCCCTGCTGGAGCTGCACGGCGCGCCGCTGCTGGCGACCACGCTGATCCCGCCGGACGAGACCGAGCCGCTGAACGACTCGGAGCAGATCCGCGAACGCTACGAGCACGCCATCGCCGCCGTCATCGACGCCGGGGCCTGCCCCCTGGAGCCGACCACGGTGGTGGACCTCAGCAGCGGCGAGCTGCTGCTGGTGCGCCAGGGCCGCGGCGACCCCGCGGCGCTCGGACTCTGAGGCCGATCCGGGCCGGATGCCAGTCGGGCCGCCCCGTGCCGGTCTGAGACAATGGCGTCCGTGGATATTTCCAGCCTGATCCAGACCGTCCTGATCTATGCCCTGCCCGTGCTGTTCGCCATCACGGTGCACGAGGCCGCCCACGGCTACGCCGCGCGCCATTTCGGCGACGACACCGCCTGGATGATGGGCCGCGTCACGCTCAACCCGGTCAAGCACATCGACCCGGTGGGCACCGTGCTGATGCCGCTGCTGCTGTACTTTGCCACCGCCGGCGCCTTCCTGTTCGGCTACGCCAAGCCGGTGCCGGTGCGCTTCGACCGGCTGCGCCACCCCAAGCGCGACATGATCTGGGTGGCCCTGGCCGGCCCGGGCGCCAACCTGGCCCAGGCCCTGGTCTGGGGCGTGCTGCTCTACCTGCTGGCGGGCAGCGGCGTCACCGAGCGCTTCTTCCTGTCCATGTGCCGTGCCGGCATGCTGGTCAACGTGGTGATGTTCGTCTTCAACCTGTTCCCGCTGCCGCCGCTGGACGGCGGCCGCATCCTGGTCGGCCTGCTGCCCTGGCGCCAGGCCATGCTGGTGTCCCGCATCGAGCCCTGGGGCTTCTTCATCGTGATGGCCCTGGTGATCGCCGGCGTGGTCAGCAACTTCTGGATGCGCCCTCTGATGGCCCTGACCTACGACCTGCTCGAGATGCTGCTCTGGCCGCTGTCCTTTCTGATCCGCTGATCTTTCCCGTCTTTCCATGAACCCCTTGCGCGTCCTGACCGGCATCACCACCACCGGCACCCCCCACCTGGGCAACTACGTCGGCGCCATCCGCCCCGCCGTGGCGGCCAGCCTGCAGCCGGGCAGCGAGAGCTTCTATTTCCTGGCCGACTACCACGCCCTGATCAAGTGCGACGAGCCGGCGCGCATCCAGCGCTCTACGCTGGAGATCGCCGCCAGCTGGCTGGCCTGCGGCCTGGACCCCGAGCGCGTGACCTTCTACCGCCAGTCCGACATCCCCGAGATCCCCGAGCTGACCTGGCTCCTGACCTGCGTGACCGGCAAGGGCCTGCTCAACCGCGCCCATGCCTACAAGGCCGCGGTCGACAAGAACCTGGCCGGCGGCGCCGAGCCGGACGACGGCGTGACGGCCGGCCTGTTCATGTACCCGGTGCTGATGGGCGCCGACATCCTGATGTTCAAGGCCCACCAGGTGCCGGTGGGCCGCGACCAGATCCAGCACATCGAGATGGCGCGCGACATGGCCGCCAGCTTCAACCACCTCTACGGCGAGCATTTCGTGCTGCCCGAGGCGGCGATCGAGGAATCGGTGGCCACGCTGCCCGGCCTGGACGGGCGCAAGATGAGCAAGAGCTACGACAACACCATCCCGCTGTTCGCGCCACGCGAGCAGCTGCACAAGCTCATCATGGGCATCCTGACCGATTCGCGCGCCCCGGGCGAGCCCAAGGACACCGAGGGATCGGCCCTGTTCCAGATCTACCAGGCCTTCGCCTCGGCCGAGGAGACCGCGGCCATGCGCCAGGCCTACGCCAAGGGCATCGCCTGGAGCGCGGCCAAGGAGCAGCTGTTCGAGCGCATCGACCGCGAGCTGGCGCCCATGCGCGAGCGCTACCAGGCCCTGATGCAGGAGCCGGCGCGCATCGACCGTATCCTGCGCGCCGGCGCCGACAAGGCGCGCCGCCTCGCCTCGCCCTTCATGGCCGAGCTGCGCCACGCCGTGGGCCTGCGCGGCCTGGAGGGCCTGGGCACGCCGGCCCCCGCGCCAAAGGCGGCCAAGGCCAGCCTGCCGCAGTTCAAGCAGTACCGCGAGCGCGACGGCAAGTTCTACTTCAAGCTGACCGACGCCCACGGCCGGCTGCTGCTGCAAAGCCTGGGTTTCGACGCGCCGCGCGAGGCCGGCCAGCTGATCGCGACGCTCGCGCAGCAGGGCAGCGCCGCACTGGCCAACCACCAGGCGCAGCTCGAGCCGCTGGCCGAGGTCGGCCTGGCCGAGTTGGACCAGGCCCTGGCCCAGTTGCGCGACGCGGCACAGGACAAGCGCTGAAACCTCGCGCTTCGACTATGCTTGTGAAACCCCATGAGAAGCTTGTCCCGATGAGTCTGTATGTGATCGACGACCACCCGCTGATGCGAGAGGCGATGGTCATGTTGCTGCGCCGCCTGTTCACCGGCGAGAAGATCGTGGAGTTGACGCGCCTGAGCGGACTCGAGGAGGCGATTGCCGTGTACGGCGAGCCCAGCCTGTTCTGCCTGGACCTCAAGCTGCCCGACACCGTGGGCCTGTCCGGCATACAGGAGATCCGCTCCCGCCATCCCAACACCCCGCTGGCCGTGATCTCGGGCTCGCCCGCCGCGGACATCGAGGAGATGTGCCTGGAAGCCGGGGCCGACGTCTACATCGAGAAGTCCGCCGGCAGCGGCGAGATCACGGCGGCCCTGCGCGCCCTGCGCACGCCGCCCGGCGACGCCTCGGCCCAGCCCGACCCGGCCACCAACGGCAAGCTCTCCAAGCGCCAGAGCCAGCTGCTGGTCATGCTCGACCAGGGCCTGAGCAACCGCGAGATCGCCGACCAGCTCGGCATCAGCGAGCACACGGTCAAGGTCCACCTGTGGCGCCTGTTCCGGCGCCTGGGCGTCAAGAGCCGCACCCAGACCCTGCACTACGCGCGCGCCAACGGCCTGCTGGGCCTCTGAGCCTGGCCCGGTCTAGACCGATGCGGCGGGGGCGACGCCCAAATTTTGGGCAGCCCCGGCAAAGCCAGCACCGACGCCGCTTCGCCGACTTGTCCAGCCGCTTATCCACAACCTAGGGCACAAGCCCTGGGGGCAAGTCCAACGCCGGGTGCGGCCAGTTCAGCAATTCCGCCAGCCGGCAGACCACCCAGTCCGACTCGGCCGCGCTGAGCACCGCGCCCTCGCCCTGCAGGCCCTGACGGCAGCGCGACAGCACGTCGGCCTCGGTGATGCCCAGGCTCAGCAGCATGTTGCTGGCGAACTCGGTCAGCATCTGGGCCATGTCCTCGCACAACTCGTAGCGGCCGGCCACCAGCTCCCTGGGGGCCTTGGGCTTGAGGCGCCCTGGCGCCATGAACAGCGCCATGAAGGAAGGGGGGATCTCGATGGGGTATTCGTCCGACATGGTGCCTTGCCAATGAGGAATGTCCCGGCCATAGAGGCATGGAGCGGCCACGACCTGATCGGGGCATGGACCGGAACATCCGTAAAACCGGGCATTTTGTCATCGAAGGCGGCCAAGCCGCCGGCCCAGAGCAGCCCTCCGCAAGAGGTCCACCGGCTCCTGCCCAGCGCCGGGCGCCCGGCTCCTACCATGCGACCATGGCGAGGTGGCCGATCCGAAGCAGACCGGCTGGCCCCCAACCTTCGGCAAGGCCGAGATGACGATGGCCCGTCTGCGCTGATCCAGAGCTTCGTCGACACGGCACTGGGCTGCCTGGTCGGGCTGGCCTGTGCAGGTCGCACGCTAGCCGCGCTCGACCGGCTTGTCGGCGAAGCGCATCGAGAAATCGACCGCCTTGATGTCCTTGATCAGCGCGCCGACCGAGATGCGGTCCACGCCCGTCTCGGCCAGCTCGCGCAGCGTCTGCAGGCCCACGCCGCCGGAGATCTCCAGGCTGCAGCGTTCGCCGGCCATCTTCACCGCCTCGCGTATGGTCTGAAGCGGCATGTTGTCGAGCAGCACCATGGTCACGCCCGCGTCCAGCGCCTCGCGCAGCTGGCCCAGGGTCTCCACCTCGACCTGGATGAAATCCACCGGCTGGGTCAGCGCCTGGGCCGCGCGGAAGGCCGCGGTGAGGCCGCCCGCGGCGGCGATGTGGTTCTCCTTGATCAGCACGGCGTCGTAAAGGCCCATGCGGTGGTTCTTGCCACCGCCGCAACGCACCGCGTATTTCTCGGCCACGCGCAGGCCGGGAATGGTCTTGCGCGTGTCGAGGATGGCGGCCCGGGTGCCGGCCACGGCTGCCACATACTGCGCCGTCTTGGTGGCCACGGCGCTCAGCGTCTGCAGGAAATTGAGGCAGAGCCGCTCGGCGGTCAGCAATGCGCGCGCCTGGCCACTGATCTCGACGATCTTGCTGCCCGGGCTGCAGCGTTCGCCATCCTGCACCAGCCAGTTTGCCTGGGCATCGGGCGCGACCTGGCGCAGCACTTCGTCGACCCAGGGCTGGCCGCAGATCACGGCGGCCTCGCGGCAGATGATGGTGGCCGTGGCGCGCTGCTCGGCGGGCACCAGCGAGGCGGTGAGGTCGCCGCTGCCGACGTCTTCCTCGAGGGCGCGTCGCACGTCGGCTTCGACTTGGGCGGGGGACAGCTTGGTTTGCATACGGATTTCGTTCATGGGGCTCTATTTTCCTCTGCCGGCGGCACCGGCCGCTGGGCCAGCTCCTGCGCGAGGCGGCGGCACACTGCGGAGTCGCCATGGGCGAGCAGGGCCTGCACCTCGCGCGCGGACACTTGAGCACGGCCGCTTGCTCGTCGATGTGGCATTCGCCGGCGGGGAACCCGGTCTGCGCCAGCCAGTCAGTGCGAAAACCTGGTACCGCTGGCTACTGACCTGCGTCGCACCCCGGGCTACGAGGAGGCCACCAGGGTCGATCTCACCGCCGCGGCCTACCGGCAGGAGCGCCGCTCCTCCTGGCAAGATCCCGACCACCGGATCACCCTGCCCTACTACGGCTTCGGCCATGTCGAACTGTTCAACCACCATGCAGACGAGACTTTTGGCGACTGGAGCCGGTGGGCCGCCCAGAAGTATCCCGGTTACGAGCAACTGTGCGGCGCGACGAACGCGGGGGCCGATGTCCGCTTCACCGCCCCGCAGGCCTGGAAGACGCGTCTGCCCGAGGAGCTTTACTCGACCCACTACGTCGCCGAGCGCTCTGAGGAATTCATCCGAAGGCGTGCGGCCAAGGGCGACGGCAAGCCCTTCTTCCTGCAGTGCTCGTTCCCCGACCCTCACCATCCCTTCACGCCGCCTGGGCGCTACTGGGGCATGTATTCGCCGCAGGACGTTGCCGCGCCGCCGACCTGCCACGAGCCCGGCGTCGGCGCGCCGCCACACCTGCGCTGGATCCATGAGGAGCGTCGCCAGGGCCAGTCGGTACTGACCTCGCAACGCATGTTCGCCGTCGACGAGCGCGAGGCCAGGGAGATGATCGCACTGACCTACGGCATGATCACCATGGTCGACGACGCGGTCGGCCGCATCCTGCAGGCGCTACGCGAAGCCGGCCTGGAAGATGACACGGTGGTGGTGTTCACCAGCGACCATGGCGACTTCATGGGCGATCACGGCCTGATGCTCAAGGGCCCTCTGCATTACCAGGGACTGGTCCGGGTGCCCTTCATCTGGGCCGACCCGGCGGAAAAATGCGCCGGCGCGCGCAGCGCCGGCTTGGCCAGCAGCGTAGACATCGCGCGCACGGTGCTGGCCCGGGCCGGCATCGCGCCGGTCAACGGAATGCAGGGTCGGGACATCGTGGGGCTGCAGGGGCGCGGTGACCGCGCAACAGGGCCCGAAGCGGTGCTGATCGAGGAGGACAACCAGCGCGCCTACCTTGGCTTCAAGGAACCGGTGCGCGCACGCACCCTCGTGACGGCGTGCCACCGGATCACGCTCTACCGCGGCGCCGACTGGGGCGAGATCTACGATCTGCACGACGACCCACTGGAGCAGGAGAACCTGTGGGATCGCGACCCTGCGCTGCGCAGCCGGCTGCTGGAATTGCTGGCAAGGAAGATGATGGACAGTTTCGACCGCAGCCCCCGGCCTACCCATGTGGCCTGAGGTCTTCGCTGTTGTGCGAGTGGCGCGGCACCGGAATACCTACCGGTAGTTTGGAGATGTCCGTGTGCACGACGCAGCCCCCTTCCACCAGTGCGAATGGGGCCAAATTCGGGTGACGCCAGTCGGCGAAACCAAGGTCCGTCAGGACCCGGCGCAGAACTCGAAGTGCTCCACGAACGGAGCTTGCGCGAAGTACGGACCGACAATATCGCGCCATTGCGCGTACGCGGGTGAGGTCCGGAACCCCACCGTGTGGTCTTCGAGCGTGTCCCAGTGGATCAGGAGCATGTAACGCTCGGGCGATTCGATGCTGCGCCGTACCTCGTACTTTTGGAAGCCCTTGGCCTTCGAAAGCACCATGTCGAGGCCGCGCTTCGCGGCCTCCTCGAATTCGGCCTCCCGGCCGGACTGGATGCGGATGTCTGCAAGTTCCAGGATCATTGTTGCGTCCTTGCGCTCAGAGGGTCATTTCGTGGCGGATCCATGCCAGCGCCGATTCGTGACACGGCGTCCAGCCCAGTTCGCGACGCGCTCGCTTGGCGCGAACGCGGCTGTTGCTTCCGTAGGTGTAGTAGGCCCTGGCCGGGCCCCACAGCTTGGCCGCCTCCTCCGCCGGAACTGACTCGAGACGGCCCAGGCCGAGGCGTGCGGAGATCTCTTCGCCAATGGCCGTGAACGACGCCTCACCGCTTTCGGCAAAGTAGAAGGATCCGGCCGGCGCCTTTTCCAGAGCAAGCAGGTACAAGTCTGCCAAGTCGTCGATGTGCACAGTCGACCACCGGTTGAGGCCCTGGCCGACCACGCGCACCACGCCGTGCGAGCGCGCCTGCTCCACGAGAAAGGGGATCTGGATGCTGTGCGGATTCAGGCCCCTGCCTTCGCCATAGATCAGGGTGGGGCAAATGATGACCGTGCGCACGCCCTGTGCCGCGGCGGCGAGGACCGTGCCGTTCAAGGCGTGACGCGCCTGCTTGCCTGCCTCGACCACGAATGGGGTCTCTTCGTCGAAGATTGCCTCCGAGAGCCGGTTGCCGCGGGCATCGTCTCCGATGAGGCTGGACCCGCTGGTGTGCACCAGCGGTTTGCCGGAGCCCTTCAGAGCCTCCAGCATCGCCAGCAGGGACGGAAGGTGGTCTGCGTTGGCGGTGTTCACGACCCCGTCGGCTTCGCGCGCCTCGCGCGCCAGCACGCGCTCGTCGTCCAAGCTACCGATCACGGGCTCAATGCCGCATGCCACCAGCAGGTCGGCCTTGGTGCGGTCGCGCACCAGCCCCCGGACGCTATGCCCTTGGGCAACGAGGCGCGCCGCGACGCTGCCGCCTATGTAGCCGGTGGCGCCGGTGATGAACAGTTTCATCTCGCGCTCCTTACAAGGCGATGGTCGAGAGGGTGGGGACGGTCGCAATCACGATCACACCCACCAGCAGGGCTGCCATGTATGGCCAGATGGCCCGCATGACCTCCTCGGGCCTGCCCTCACCGATTCGGCAGGCCACGTAGAAGCCCACGCCGACGGGCGGCAACATCAGGCCGATGTTCATCGAAGAGACGATGACCATCGCATATTGGATGTCGTGGATCCCGAGCCTCTTTGCGATCGGAAACATGATGGGCGCGAGCAGCAGCACGGCGGGCAGTCCCTCCAGCAGACAGCCGAGCACGACGAAGATCACGATGGACGCAGCCATGAAGGCGATCGCGCCGCCAGGCAGCGTGGCAAGGAATTGCGACATGGCATGGACCACGCCGCTCTGCGTGATCGACCAAGCCATGGCGGAGGCCGTGCCTAGGATCATCAGGATCGCCCCGCTCAGGGCAGCGGTCTCGACCAGCATGCCATAGAGCTTTCGGGGACGGATGCCTCCGTAGAGGACGTGCCCGACGATCAGGGCATACAGCACGGCGATCGTCGAGACTTCCGTCGCGGTGGCGACCCCTTCACCGACCGCACTGCGAATGAGGAAAGGAAGAGCCAATGCAGGGGCGGCGATCACCGTCAGGCGACCGATGGCTTTCCACGGCGGCCGCTTCGTTCCGTCGGTCTGCTCATTCCTTGCCTTCCAGCGCGCCACCGCCACCAGCGTCAGCAGCAACACCATGGCGATCACGAAGCCGCTCTGGAACAGGCCGGCGATCGACACGCCCGCGACGGAACCGAGCACGATCAACACGATGCTGGGTGGCACCGTATCCGCCATTGCAGCGCCGGTGCCCAGCAGCGCGACCATCTCCGGCCGTTTGTTCCCGCGCCGTGTCATCTCGGGGAACAGGGCCGGCGCGACCGTCGCCATGTCGGACACCTTGGAGCCCGAGATGCCGGACACGATGAACAGCGAACCCAGCAGCACATAGGACATGCCGGCCTTGATGTGGCCGATGAGGGCCGCCAGGACGTCAACGATCACCTTGCCCATGCCGGTTGCATCGAGGATGCAACCCAGGAGGACGAATACGGGCACGGAGACGAGCACCAGGTTCGACATGCCTTCGTCCATCCTGCCGACCACGACGCCAACGGGCACCGTGGTGCCGAAGGCCAGGTAAGCCATGACGCCCAGTCCGAAGCAGAAGGCAATCGGCACACCGGCTGCCAGCAGCAAGGCGACCAGGCCGGCCAAGAAGAAGACCAGGCCTCCCACCTTGAACTGCGACAGGGACGGAGACACGAGGAGGAAAACCAGGGCGGCGGCCCCGACGACGCCGACCGCCGCGGCAAGACGCGCTTTGGGAACTGTCCGGACTGCATGCATCAGTACGACGGCCAGCATCAGGAGGGCACCGGCGGCGATGGCGCTGACCCGGAAGGTGTTCGGGATATGCAGCGTCTGCATCTCGATCACCCACTCCTGCTTCGCATGCTCGATGGCGGGCGGAATGAGGGCGATCAGGAAGGCAGCAACGCAGACCAGCCCCACCGCATTGACGAAGTCGCGCTTGCGTGGTGGCAGCATGTCCACGAATGTCGCCAGCCGGAGGTGTTCGTGGCGATACATGGCGATGGCAGCGCCGATCATTCCGACCCAGATGAACGCCATCGATACCGTTTCGTCGATCCAGCCGATGGGACTGGAAAAGACGTATCGGGACACGACTCCGCCGAACAGCAGCAGCACGATACCGGCGATCAAGACGGCTGCAAAGACCTCCAGGGGGACGATCCAGCCCGACTTCGGCAGGATCGCGCCCTCTGCGGGAAATATCCCGTCCTCCAGGACAGGCATGGCGCCTGCGTGGCTTACTTGAGTCATGTCCGGTCCCCCGCCTCAGGCCAGCTTGCCGGAGTATTTCTCCAGCAACGCCCAGGTCTCGTCGCCAAACTTGGCCTTCCACTCCTTGTAGGCTCCGGCCTTCTGCAGGGCATCGCGGAAGGGCTGGGGGTTGACGGTGTTGAAAGTCAGTCCACGCTTCGACAGGCTGTCCTGGAGGGAGGCGGTCATCGTTGCCAGGGCTGACCGCGTCTTCACGGCGTGCGTCTCGAATGCACGGGAAGCGATCTGGCGCAGGTTCTCCGGCACGGCGCCCCATGCGCGCGGATTCGCCGCGATCCAGAAGCACTCCCACGCATGGCCGGTCAGTGAGCAGTATTTCTGGACCTCGTAGAAACGCTGTGCTTCGATGATGGCCAGCGGGTTCTCCTGCCCGTCCACGACCTTTGTCTGCAGCGCCGTGTACACCTCGCCGATGCCTATGGTGGTGGGGGATGCGCCCAACGCCTTGAAGGTCTGCTGGAGAACCGGCGTCGCGGGCACGCGCAGCTTCACCCCCTGCAGGTCCTGCACCGAGGTGACCGGCTTGGTGCTCATGGTGATGTGGCGGAAGCCGTGGTCCCAGGCCTTGCCGAGGGGAACCAGGTTCACCTTGGTGAAGCCGGCGCGGATGTGGGCGCCGAGGTCACCGTCCATCGCGCGGAACGCGGTCGGGAGGTCAGCGAACACGAAGGGAGTCACGGCCACCGCAGCGCTCGGGATCAAGGTGGCGAACACGCCGCTGGCGGTGGCCATCATGTCGATGGCGCCCGATCGCACCTGGGAGATCATGTCCGTGTCGCTGCCCAGCTGGCTGTTGGGAAACACCTCGATGGAGAGCTGCCCGGCAGATTCCTTCAGGATGTCGGCGCAGGCCGCTTGCAGGCCGACGACGGTAGGGTGCGATTGCGCCAGGGAAATGCCCAGCTTCATCGAAATCTTGTTGCCTTGCGCAAAGGCGAAGCCTGGCACGGAGGCGGCAGCAGCAGCGGCAGTGCCTGCCAGCGCCTTGAGAGCGGTACGACGGTGCATCATGGTTGTCTCCTTGGTGGCCTTGCGGCCGATGGTTGAGAGCGCGCATTGCGCGCGAGTTGGAAAGTCCTCAGGCTTTTTAGGGCCCTAGTGGATGTGGCTACCGCCGTTCACATCCAGGGTGGCGCCGGTGACGAAGCCGCCGAGATCGGATGCGAGGAATAGGCACGCGCCGGCAGCTTCACGTGGGGAGCCGGCGCGCTGCAACGGAATCGCCTCGAGGATGTCCTTCATACGCTCGTCTGGCAGACCGTCCAGCATGGCCGTCTCGATCATGGCGGGACAGACGATGTTGGCGCGGACGCCCTTGGGACCGAACTCCCGGGCGATCGTGCGAGTGAGGCCAATGACGCCGCCTTTGGACGCCGCATAGTGCGCGCCGCCTACAAGTCCGCCGCCCCGCTGCGCAGCGGACGACGACAGGTTCACGATGGACCCCGAGCCTCGCGCCACCATGACTGGAAGGACGCTCTGGCAGAGGTTGAAGGTGCCCTTGAGGTTGACTTCCAAGATGCGCTCGTACTCGTCTTCCTCGATCGACAGCATGGGAGTGCCGCGCACGACCCCTGCGCTGTTAACCAGGCAGTCGATAGAGCCGTGTTGCGTCACGATGCCCTCGACGGCCCGCCTGCAGTCCTGCAGGCTGGTGATGTCGCACCGGATGCCGCGGACGTCCGCGTCGCGGGCCGCGCCAGCGGGCAGCGCCGCTTTCAGCCCGTCGACGATCCCGGCGTCCATGGCGATGTCAAGCATGACGACTTTCGCGCCGTGCTCCGCGAACAGCTGCGCGGTCGCGTAGCCGATGCCGCGCGGTGACCCCGCGCCGGCCACGACACAAACCTTGTCTTTCAGCATCATGGCTTACAGGCCGGGCTGGTGGACTTCAATGACGTTGCCGTCCGGGTCCTGCAGGAAGACCTGGTGCCACCCGGCGATGGCCCACTTGCCGTAATCCGAATACCGGATGCCAAGCTCGTCGCACTTGCGCATGAAGCCCTTGATGTCGTCCGTGCGGAAGCAAAAGTGGCCGCGCGCCATGGGGTTGACGAACTGCTTCATCTTGAAGCCCGTATTGAGGTCGCGCTCGGCCCAGTGGAATTCGATGGCGCCGTCGCTCAGGAAGTCCACCTTGCCGTTGTATCCCGTGCGGTCGCTGTTCGCGTCCACACGCGTGTGCTCCTCGTCTTTGATCGTGCCGAGGTCAAACAGCGTTTGATAGAACTTGGTGAGCCTGGGGAGACTGTCCGTGCACAGGTTCAGGTGATGGAACTTGAAATTCATGATCGGTTTCGGCAGTTGGGTGGAGGTTCGTGTGGATGGAATGGGAGTGACAGAGTGGCATCGCTCCCTCATCACGCCGCAATGTTATTAAGTTTTACCTGTGAAGTCTATAATGCACTAATGCATTTTTGCTAGGGGAAACCCTAGGATATTTCGCGCTGGACGCGGATTTCCGCAAGTCATAGAATTCACTAACACATTTTTTAATTCATAAATGAATTCAACCCACGCAAGCGAACAACTCGCCGAGGCTGGCGAAAGCATCTCCCGGACGGAGACCTGCAGCGTGTCCGCGGTGCGGCGTGTCGCCGCCATGCTGGACCTCGACCCGGACACGGTGGTGGAAGGCGCGCCCCTGCCGCGCGGCTGGCAGTTCATCCTGATGGCCGCGGATACGCGGCGCTCCGCGCTGCGCGCCGATGGATTTCCCGGACTGGGCGTCGCCATGCCCGAGCTGGGACTGCCGCGCCTGCTGCTGGGAGGGAGGGCCGTCTCCTATATGAAGGACATTCCGATCGGCGCCACCGTGCAGCGCACCAGCGCCATGCAAAGCCTGACGCGCAAGACCACGGAGGCTGGTCCGATGGCGATCGCCAGCATCCAGCACGAGCTGAGACTCGGGACCGACGCGACGCCAGCCCTGGTGGAGACGCAGACCTACCTCCTGCTGCCCGCGCGCGAAGGGGCTGCGGCGCCCAGCTCTGCTGCGCGCGTGGACGCGGTGTCCGCCGAAAGAACGATGACCTTCGTGCCGGACGAAACGCTGCTGTTCCAGTATTCCGCACTGGGCTTCAACTCCCACCGGATCCACATCGACCGGTCCCACGCCAGGAACGTGGAAGGCTTCCCTGATCTCGTCGTCAATGGGGGGCTTGCCACGCTGCTACTTACCGAGTTCCTGCGCCGTGACCTGGGCGTGACGCCTTCGGCGCTGAAGGTGCGCCACGTGGCGCCGCTGTTCTGCGGGCGGCAGATCACCCTGGCCGCGAATCGCGACGGTGCGAAATGGCGGCTGCAGGCCTACGACGACCGGAACGTCCTGGCCGTCGAAATGGAGGTCAATGTCCAATGAGCTTCGAACCCTTGAAAGGTATCCGTGTCCTCGACCTGACGAGCGTGGTGGTCGGGCCCGTGTGCACCTGGCGCCTGGGACAGTACGGCGCCGAGATCGTGAAGGTCGAGAGTCCGGAGGGTGATCTGATGCGCGGCCTGGGCGGCTTATCGCCCACCGGCCAGCACTCGGGCGCCTACCTGCACTTCAACCGCGGCAAGCGCAACATCTGCCTCGACCTGAAGCAGGAAGGCGCCAGACAGGCCATCGACCGGCTCATCGCGTCGGCCGATGTCATCGTCGCCAACATGCGCCCGCAGGCCCTCGAGCGACTGGGGCTCGACGCGGCCACCGTGCGTGCCAGACATCCCGACAAGGTCTACTGCCTGATCACCGGCTACGGCACCGACGGTCCGTACGCGGGCCGCCCCACGTACGACAGCGTCGTGCAGGGCGTCACGGGCATGGCCGGGCTCATGCTGGCACGCGACGGCGAACCGGCCTATGTCCCAATGCTCATTTGCGATCACGTGGCCGGAGAGATCGCGGCGGGAGCGATTCTTGCCGCACTCGTGGAACGAAAGGCCAGCGGTGCGGGCTGCAGCATCGAGGTGCCGATGTTCGAGACCATGGCCGCTTTCGTGCTGCAGGAACACCTCGCGCAGCAAAGCTTCGACCCGCCCGTCGGCCCACCCGGCGATCTTCGGCTGCTGAGCCCACACAACAAGCCGGTGAAGACCGCGGATGGTTGGATCTCGTTCACCATCAACACCGACCCGCAGGTGCGCGCATTCCTCAAGGCCACCGGCCGGCAGCACCTGCTCGACGACCCCCGGTTCACAACCGTCGCGGCGCGTGCACGCTATGTCTCCGAATGGTTCGAAATCCGTGGTGCGCCGTTGACGAGCCGGACGACGGCCGAGTGGCTCGAAATCCTGCGCGCTGCGGACGTCGCCGTCCAGCCCTGCCACACGCTCGAGACCCTGCCTCGTGACCCACACCTCGAGGCGGTCGGGCTGATCGGCTTCGAGCAGCATCCGACCGAAGGCCGGACGGCAGCGATCCGCTCGTCAATCCGCTTCGGGGACGCTTATCCGCCGAGACGCCCGCCTGCTCAGCCCCGCGGGGCGGACACCCGCGAGCTGCTGCGCGAGATCGGCTACGAAGCCGACGCCATCGAGGCGCTGCTGTCCGCCGGCGCTGCACAGGCCGCGCCCTCCAATTGACCCATAAGCGCAACCTCGCGCCGGCTCCCGGCGCTCCATCAAGGAACCGTTGAATGATGAGCTCAAATCCCTTCGGCCACCCCGCCCGCTGGCTGGACCGTCGGCAACTGCTGAAATCGGCAGCCGCCGGCCTCGCCACACTCCCATTCGGCTTGCATGCCCAGGACTATCCGTCGCGCCCGATCCGCCTGGTCGTGCCATTTCCGCCGGGCGGACCGACGGACGTGCTCGCTCGCATCGTCGCGACGCGCCTGGCCGAGAAGCTGAAGCAGCAGGTCATCGTCGACAACAAGCCGGGGGCGAGCGGGATGATCGGCGCCGACATGGTCGCGAAAGCTGCGCCAGACGGCTACACGCTGCTGGCCAACGCGTCGATCCACGTGATCAACCCGAGCCTGTACGCGAAGCCGCGCTACGACGCGATTGCCGACTTCGCGACCGTCAGCAATCTCGCCGATGTGCCCCTGGTGCTCGCCGTGCATCCCAAGGTCCCGGCGCGGTCGGTGAAGGAACTGGTCGCGCTGGCCAAGTCTGCCAAGACACCGCTCGCCTTTGCCTCGGCGGGCAACGCGACGTCGCAGCATCTTTCCGGTGAGGCCTTCAAGCTCGCCGCCGGCATCGACATGCTGCACGTGCCGTATAAGGGCAGCGCACCTGCGTTGACGGATTTGGTGGGTGGGCAGGTCCAGCTGATGTTCGACTCGTTGCCCTCGAGCATGCCGTTCATCAAGTCCGGCGCGATCCGCGCGTTGGCGGTGACGACGCCTCGGCGGTCCCTGGCGTTGCCAGATGTGCCTACAGTTGCCGAGAGCGGATTCCCTCAATTCAGCATCAGCACCTGGTACGGCGTGTGGGCACCGGCGGGCACACCGGCCGGGCTGGTGCAGCGCTTGTCCAGCGAGATCGCGGCCATCGTCCGCCTGCCGGACGTTCGCGAGCAGTTCGCCAGCCTGGGCGCCGAGCCGGTCGGCAACACCCCCGAAGAGTTCGCCGCATTTGCCAAGTCGGAACTCGCGAAATGGGCCCGGATCGTCAAGCAGTCGGGGGCGAAGGTCGACTGAAGTCAACGGTCCCGCAGAAGAAGAGCAACATGCTGGCCGAGGTTCTGGGCGAGCATCCGCGCGAGACGGGCATGGTGCACGACTTGTGGCCATGGCCTTGAACCGCCCGCGGCGGCCGGTCTCTGAGCTGCTCCCTGCACCAGGTTCCCGGACTTTCTTCTGCTCTGACGCACAATAACGAGGATGAATCGAAGCCCAGGAACGCCGATGTTGCGGTGGGCAATGAATCGGAGCGCGACATGAAAGACGACAGGAATGAAGTGGCCACGGTGGCCGAAGCCGAAGGTCGGTTGTACTCGGCGCCGGCGCTGGAAAAGGGGCTCGATATCCTCGAGACGCTCTGCCGCAGCGAGCAGCCCTTGTCGCAGAAGGACATCGCCCAGCGCCTGGGCCGCAGCGTCGGTGAGATCTACCGGATGGTCGCGTGTCTGGTCAACCGCAACTACGTGACCCTCGTCGACGAGAACTGCTACGGGATCACAACCAAGCTGTTCGAGCTGGCTCACATCAATCCGCCAACGCACCGCCTTCTCTTCGAGGCCGCGCCGATCATGCAAAGGCTGGCCGGCGAACTCGATCAGTCTTGCCACCTCACGGTTTACGGTCAGGGCAAGCAGGTGGTGCTGTGCAAGGTCGATACGCCCAGTGGCATGGGATTTGCGGTCCGTGCCGGCGCGGAACTCGACGTGCTGATCTCCGCGTCCGGGCGCGTCCTGCTGGCGTTCCAGGACGAAGAGACCCGCAAGCTGCGCATCGAGGAGTCGCTGCAGCGGCGGCCGGAGCAGGCCGACCCGCAGATCGACAGCGTTCTCGATTCGATCCGCACCGCAGGCTATGAATCCATCCCGAGCGTACAGGTCCGCGGACTGTATGCCGTCAGCTTCCCGATCCTGGACACGCAGGGGCGCGCGATGGCCGCACTGACAGTCCCGTACGCCGAGCGGATTGACCAGGGGCAGCGAAAGTCGATCCCGGAAGTGACCGAGGCGCTGGGCGCCGCGGCTCGTACCCTGTCAGCGCGGATTGGCGGGATGGTGTCATCAAGCGGCTTGAACGTCACGGAGAAGGTGGAGGTCCTGAGGCGGACGGCGCGGCCCAGCGGACGCTGAGCCTGCGAGCTGGATCACGGCGGCGCGGTCGTTGACGTACCCCGGAATTGGGCGGCTGAGAATGGCCGCCGAAATCGGGGCATTCAGGGGCTGAGAAGCCAAACAGAGAGTACGCGCATCGCGCCGTAGCCCGCACTAACCTCGAGCGCCGCGTCCCGCGCGCCGGCCAGGACACCTGATCGCCATCGGCGGCCGGCGTTCGGCACTACCCCGCCCATAATGATCGCTTGCCCGGCCCGTCTCCTAGAGCCTCCGACACGCGATTCGCCCCAGTGCAGCCGCTTCGACGGCGCTGGCCATCGCGTCTGAGGGATGCCATGTTCCTCCTTGTGCAATGAACCGCGCGGCGGCGTCGAGAACCCTTTGCTCGCTCCCGGAAATATCGAACGCGGGATCAAGCGCCGATTCGGCAAGGGCCCATTGCTGTTTGACAAACCTGCCCGAGTCAATTCGGCCCTTGTCGTCGAAAGACAGCATGGCGAACGTCCTGCGGAGCACGCGGACTGGGGCGCGACCATCCAACTCGACGACCAAGTCGGCCATGCGCACTCTTTGCGCCGCAAAGACCGGCAAGACATGGGCATCCGGATCCCGCAGCATCCGGTCAAACAGCGTGTTCGCCAGGCGATAGAGGCTTCCATCCTGAGCGATGAGAAACCGGCGGGAGGACAGGCTCATCGCTTCACCGCCTGAGGTCAGCTGCCAAGATCAGGGCGTTCACTGAGATCCCACAACGTGCCTTGCCAGTTCGAGATCCGACCCTCCGCCTTGCACCTTGCGCATGACCATAGGATGGCGTCGTCTTGCGCGATCGTCGCTTCGACCGCGCTCTTCTTGCACTTGAAGCAGCTCGGGGCCATGACACCCGTGCCGTCGAAGTCACTGGCGCAGGCGATCACCATTGCGTGAAAGTCAGCCATGGCCTTGGCAGGCCCTCGGCGCGCTGCGATGGCGCCCTTCTCGTCAAGAAAGTGTCTTGCGTCGGTGATGTACATGGGGAATCGGATTCGGGGCGATAGGGCAACGCCAGACGCGAGAATGCCACATCTCACGCACCAGCAGCGGATGGGGCCAGCCTCGCCGCAGCCGATCCAGGCAACCGAAGCGAGACGGTGGTTGTGACATGAGCGATCGTCCTCACTGTGCCTCGCCGACGTGGAAAGTCCAGCCTGTGCAGCCGGGAATCCGGCGCCTGCCACCGCCAGCACCCGACAGTTGGTTACCGGTGCGTGACTCGCCTCGTTCGCCGTGCGTGATGACCGATGCGCCGTCCCACGAGAACATGGCTAAAACTCAGAGCGGCAACGGTCGGCTAGGCTCGCACGGTGCGCCGCTCTTCCTTCGGACGGTGCGCGCCGGCCGCCAGCGCCTGCTTGAGCTGCTCGATGTCCGGCGCCAGCAGCGCGCAGCTCACTCGAGTAGTCCAAAATTCTAGACTTTTCCCGTTGAAATTGGGCGTTGCCACATAAAGTCTAGATTCCTAGACTAATCCGTTGACCAAGCTAGGCAACAGGCATAAAATCTAAAAATCTAGTCTTTATGAAACGCGTCAAACCTCTCCCGCCTCCGACGGACCTCGTCGTGCCCGACAGCCAGGCTTTCGGGGCGTCGATTCGAATCGCGCGCTGTGCTGCTGGGATGACCCTCAGCGAAGCAGCGCTGTTGCTGGGCATTGCACGGCAGACCCTCATCAACCTCGAGACCGCGAAGAGCAGCGTCAGCTTGGAAACCGCCCTGCGCGCGGCTCGTGAATTCGGCGTCTCCATTCTGGCGGTTCCCGCAGGCCAGCGCGAGACCGTGCGCCGCGTCTTGTCTGCGTTGGTGCCCGACGCCGAAAATAAAGGCAGCACCTCGCCGGGTCGCTAATTGGATATGGTCACGTTGGATGTCTGGATTCGCGATGAGTTGGTGGGTGTTCTGGCGCACGACCCCCAAGCCAACCGGTTCCGCTTCGACTACACAGCCGATTGGCGAAAGGCAGAGCATCGCTTTCCCCTGAGTCCGCAGATCCCGTTGCAGCGGCCCGAGGGTGAAACAGCGGAACAGCACAGCGCCCAGGTTCGGCAGTTTTTCGAGAATCTCCTCCCGGAAGGAGAAGCCCTCGACCATGCGGCACAGGCGGCCGGCACGGCACGCTCCAACCTCGTCGGGCTGCTGGTGCACCTCGGCAAGGAAACCGCCGGGGCATTGCGCGTCACCCTCACCGGCCAGAGGGCGGACGTGGCGGCCGAGGCCGAGCTTCGCGAGGTCACGCCGGCCCAGCTCTCGCAGCGCATTCGGGAACGCGAGAACCTTCCGTTCTCGGTCTGGGATGGAAAGGTACGTCTCTCCATTGCGGGCTACCAAGACAAGATTGCCGTGTACGAGCGCGAGGGCAGGTGGTACCTCGTCGAAGGCGGGAGGCTCGCTTCAACTCAGATCGTGAAGCCGGTCCCGGTGCGCGAGCAGCTTGCGAGCCTGCCGGCCAACGAACACATGAGCATGCAACTGGCGCGTCGTGTCGGGCTGGAGGTTGCGCAGACGCGGCTTGTCTACGTCCCGGAGCCGGTTCTGCTGGTGAGGCGCTTCGACCGCGTCGAAGTCGGGGACGAAGTCAGGCGCCTTCATATCGTGGACGGCTGCCAGGCCTTGGGCCTGGCTGTGGCGATGAAGTACGAGCGGGCGTACGGAGACGCCCCTGAAGTCGCCCACCTGCGGGACGGCGTGAGCCTCCCCAAGCTCTTCGCGCTGATTGACCACAGTCCGGTGCCCGCGGTGGACAGGCTGGGTCTGCTGCGCTGGGCGATCTTCCAGGTCCTTATCGGCAACACGGACGCGCACGGCAAGAACGTTTCGTTCTTCTGTGATCGGCAGGGCCTTCGCCTGGCCCCGGCATACGACCTGGTCTGCATGGAAGCGCTGGACGCCGGCTTCGGACATTCGTACGCGATGGCCATCGGGGATGCCTTCTCGGAAGACCAGTTGACCCCCTATGAGTGGGCACATTTCGCGTACCTCTGCAAGCTGCCGTTCAGACTGGTGGCGCACGAACTCGGTGCCCTGGCCGACAAGGCGCTCGCCGCCATGGATGACCTGCTGGCCGAGATGGGCCAACACGCGGTGCCCAGGCCGGTAGCGCAGCGATTCAAGGAGGTCGTCGCCGCAACCTGTATGCGCCAGCGCGCGCATGCCAAGCAGATCGCGCGGTTCAAGCGCTCTGACTTCGAGTGAGCTCGATCGGGCTCACTGACGGCCGCGCGTGTGGCCGGAGCGACGCCTGGCGCATCCTGGCGAAGCGCGGAGAATCCCGCTCGGCGGCCCGATTGTCTGTGGTGTGAAGCTGCAGATTCCGGATTGCCGCTGGTCGGTTTGGTGTACCCCAGGTTGTACCCCAGCAGATAGGACGAATCGGTGAGAGTGAGTGCTGGCGCCGCGGGCGGCTGATTTTTGGATTCCGACCCAGGCAACCGAGGCGGGAGGTCGTCGTGATATGAGCGATCGTCCTCACCGCCCGTCCCCGACGTGGGGAGTCCAACCTGTGCAGCCGGGAATCCGGCGCCCGCCACAGTCACCTCCCGACCATTGGGTGCTAGCGCGTGACTCGCCGCGTTCGCGGTGCGTGATGGCCGGTGCGCCGCCCCACAAGACCAGGACTGGATCTCAGAGCGGCATCGGTCGGCTCAGCACGCTCTTGGACTACCCGTTTGCTGCCCTGCGACGTCCGAGCGTAGCTGCCATTGGTACAGGACGGAATGAACCTGGTCCTTGACCTGCCGGCGGGCTTCGTGCCTATCCTGGCCGGCGGCGAGGAACTGATCGTATGGGGTCTTGGCGTGGCGGATGTGTGCAAGCACAGCAAGGCGTACGGCATCTTCCTCGAGATCCTTTGCGGCGGCCGAGCGCCCCACCCGTCTGCTGTACTTGAGGCAGGCGTGTTCTGCGACGGTGTGCTCTGTTCCGGCGGGGCAGCTCGGAAACAACTGACGCACTCGCTGCGCAAAACGCTCGATGTACTCTTGGTCGAAATCCGCGCGCCGCTGCGCCTCGCGCTCTCGATGACGTGCGCGCGCGTCAGCATCGGCCAGGCACTCCGCTTCGGCCCGCGCAAGTCCGGCTTCCTCGACCAGAACACCCTGTCGCTCGTAACGCTGGCGGGCGCGGCTCCACTTGAGAACTACAGCGGACAGCGTGGAGTGCGTTCGTGCCCGACGGGTCAGGGCGGCGTTCCCGGGTGGCAGGAAAACGAGGTGGTCGAGGTCAGCGCAGGACAGGCAAAGGGCGCCGCGCTCCCCGGCCAGGGTGATCCACGCGTGGTGTCCGAGCTTCTGGCCACAGTCGTCGCAGCTGGATTCGCCGGTAGGAATGAATACCTTGAGGTCAGGCGTTTCATGCATGGTCGCACCGGGATGGCTTTGAACTTGGTTGCGGGCGGGCCCAGTCACCGCTGGGCCGGGGCAAGTGCGGTGAGCGCTGCCTGTTGCGCAGCGGTGGCGACACGCCAAGCTTGCGCCATGTGGTGGCGCCGATCATGGCCGGCGAAGTGCGTGATCGCTTGGTCGACAATCCGTGCGAACGCCTCGGCCGCGGCGGTCTCGGCCAGGCACCGAAAGTAGGCTGGGAACGCCGCACGCCAGTGCACGCCGACATCCCGGGCGCTGCCCTCGTCGGCGAAGAAGATCAGGTCGTCGTGTCCCTCGTCGATATGCCGCAGCAGACCGAAGAGGAGCTCGAATGCCTCCCGCACCGCAGGCTGCGGGCCGGTGTCTGCTTCGCTGATGCACTTGCTCACAAGCCGGTCAAACTCGGCGATAAATGCATCTGTCCCCTTGGACCTCTGCGTGCAGTTCCGGCCGTTGACGGCGAAACTCTCGTAGTAGGCGCCGCTCATGCTGTTCGCATGAAACTCGCGCACCTCATCAAGCAAGGAGGGCGCGTCTGTCGTCGCGTTCCCGGGGACCTCGATCTGCACGAAGTCACCCAGCAGCGCGGGCAAGGCGGCACTCGGCACCAACGCAGCTGCCCGCTCGGCAATGATGAGGGGCTCGCCGCGGCTCAGCTGGCGCAGCGAGAGGCGTATCTTCGCCAAATCCGAAGGGCTGCCAGTCATTCTCGGGACTTCCCTGGCCTGGGCAGGTGGAACGGGCCACCGCCCGGCCAGACGAAATGTGTCGCGTAGGCCTGCTCGAGCTTCGCCTCACCGGACTTGGTAAAGCGCAGGCGCTGCCTAGCACCCTTGCTGTGGTGCATGTCGTTTTCGAATTCCACTTCGAGGTGCAAGGCCACCAGCCACTCCCTTTACTGCTTTGTCAGTCTTGGCCTTCGTCTTCGTCTTCGGTCAGCGGCAGCCCCTGCATGGCGCGGCTCACCGCCATCTCGACGGCATCCAGCACATGATCCGGAACGCGCTCCGCGAACCGCTTGCGGCGTCTGTTCGACAACTTGCCGCCGTTCTGAAAGATGGTGACGATCAAGGTGGTGAGGTCGCTGCTTCTCAAATCGTAGCGATCGTTGATGAAGCGGGCGACACGGTCGAACAGGCCCAGGAAGTCGACTTCCTGTCGCAGGTGCGTGTCCAGCGCCGCCTCTGCCATGCGCAGCGCAAACTCGGCGCAACCGGTCAGATCCATGTATCGGAACCAGGCGTCGGCGCCCTCCGCCCACTCGTAGCTGTAATGCTCATCGCCTGCCCAGCTGACACCGCACAGCTGCCGGGCGGGCCTGCTGAATGAAGTCAGCGCCTGCAGGTACTGCGCCTCGTGCTTCTTCATCGCCACGGAAATGGGCAGCAGGAACTGCGGCGGCAAGCGCCCGGATTGCCCCAGGCAGTGGTGCATCAGGAAACGCGACAGGCGACCATTGCCGTCCATGAAGGGGTGGATGAGCACGAAGGCAAACGACACCACGGCCGCGTGCACCAGAGGGTCAAGGTGCTGGGGCCGATGGTTGCCCAGGGCCATCAGCTTGTCCATCAACTCCACAGCCAGGTCGGGCCAGGGCGGCACATAGGTCACACCCGCGGCATCCGGAGCGTCCTTTTGCAGGCGGTTCTGCTCGACACGAAACTGCACCGCCTTGTCAAAGGGGTTGGAAATGGCTGCGTTCTGCAGCTCGACCAACAGGCCTTCCGTCAAGGGCCGCCGCTCATGCGCCTGCTTGAGCAGACCTGCGAACAGCGCTGCCTTGTCCTGGCTGGGCGTTTCACCCTCGATGGCGAACGAGCCTTCGGTTTCGCTCAGGTAGGCCCAGGAGAGGGCGCGCTCCAGCATCGCTTCGCCAATGCCATCGGCAAATGCCTGCACCTGACCCAGGATGTCTTTCTGCAGCAGTCGCGTCAGCTCAGGCGTCTTGCGCACCATGGGGCAAAACGACAGATCGCCCAGCCCATTGAACTCGACGCGCCAGCGCGCATCGCGGTGCGGCGCACCGACGATATAGTCTCCCGGGTCAAACAAGGGCACATAGGCGGCGGCCACGCCCGGATCGCCCAGGCCAGGCAGACGCTGTCGATGCAAGCCCTCCCACAGGTGACAGAGCTTGCGTGTGTAGACCCCGTTCGGCGCCGCCCTAACCAGATCAACCAGCTGGTCAGGCGGGATACGGTGCAAGGCCGCAGCCAACAAATCCAGCCGGACCCCTTCATGCTTGATGGCAAACAGGGCCTGTGGCAGCAGACCTTGCGCCGGGGCCAGCTTGTGCGGGACGAGCAAGGCCCCCTCGGGCAGTCGTTCGATGCGGTTGACCGGTGCCAGGCGCGCCTGTTGGGTGCCCAGGAAATCCGGGGCTTCCACAGCGTTCTGGATCCAGGCGTAGCCCACGGTGCTCATGTCAAGCGAACTCCCATTTGCGGAAAAATCTTCAGCATTTAAGAATTATCCTCAGATATGCGCCGCATGAAGAATTTTTCTTCAGAGCCAGCTCAGGCGCTTGCCGACCCCAATCCGGGGCCTGCACAGAAGAAGAATCTTCAGCCGTCCGTCTTTTTCTTCATTTTCGCCACCTTCCGGTGTTTTTCCATCAGACCTGTTGGCGGCGGTTTGGATCCGCATCTATTCGGCGGCGAGGATGCGGTTTGCGCTGCCGGCGGATGTCGATGGGCAGCGATGAACGACAATGGCGGGCTTGTGCAGCTGGAACTGACCGATGTCCCGTAGCAACGCCCTGCAAATTTCGCCCGACAAGGCCGGGCCTTCGCTGACACCGCCGCAGAAGCGATTCAACACGCTCGACTTCACGCCGTTCTGAGGCTGTCCTTGCAGCGATCAGAACGGACCGTTGGGATCGAAGTCGGACATCGGCCGCTGCGGCAGCAGCTGCTCGCGCAGCGCGTGCAGGCACTCGAAGACGGCCAGCGCCTGTTCGGGCGACCCGTGCGTCGGCAGCGGTGGTGGTGGTGCGTCGCGCCGGGTCATGGCGTTTCCTTGCCGGCCTTGCCCGAGCGCCGCCTGGCACGCGCGGCCAGCCGCTCCTGCGCTTCCTTGGCGCGATAGGACTCGCGCCCTCGATGCGCACGACCTCGGCGCGGTGCATGAGGCGGAATTGATTGACTTTGGACGCCATCCTGGGGCGCAGGAAATGTGATTCACTTGACTTGGCGCACCTTGTTGTTGCCCGCCTCTGAACTGTGCTGGCAGTCGCTCTGGCAGGTATTTGTATATGTTAGTAATATACGGAAATGGTTGACTTGGATCAGATCTCGGGCTTCGACTGGGATGACGGGAATGCCCGCAAAAATGACAAGCACGGGGTCTCGACGGCCGAGGTGGAGCAAGTCTTTTTCAATGCACCGCTGCTGATGCTGGAGGATGCCGCGCACAGTCGGGTGGAGCCCCGCTTGCATGCGTTGGGCCGAACCGACGAGGGTCGGCGATTGCACATCACGTTCACCTTGCGCCAGGCAGGCACCTTGATCCGGGTGATCTCAGCCAGGGACATGCACCGAAAGGAGCGAGCCGTTTATGAACAAGCCGACTAAGACCGTTCCCAAGTTCGCGAACGAGGCCGAAGAGCGCGCCTTCTGGGAAAGTCACGATTCCACCGACTACGTGGACTGGTCGAAGGCCCGCAAGGTGGCCTTGCCGAACCTCAAGCCCACGACGAAGACCATTTCGCTGCGCCTGCCGCAGCACCTGCTCGCCTCGATCAAGGCGGCGGCCAATGCGCGCGACGTGCCTTACCAGTCGCTCATCAAGGTCTGGCTGCAGGAAAAGCTCCACGGCCACTGAGCGGGACGGCAGCGTCCTGTCATCCAGATGTACTGGCACGACCATGCGCCCCTGCTGTGCCTGGAGGAGAGCGCAACGGGCGACTTCGCGCTGACGCTCGCTGTCGAGCGCGGCGCTGCCGCGCTGGAGCGCCCCGTAGCCCTGTCGGCCGTGCTGGGCGAAGCACGGTGGGCCAAGGCGCGTTACGGCATCCTGCAGCAGGTGTCGGTGCTGGCGGAGTTCTTCCCGCCGCTCGCCGAGCATGTGCGCAGCGGTGCCGCCGCGCCGCTGGTCCTGGCGCCCGCCGAGCTGCCGGGGTTCCTGTTCGACACCTTGCCGGTGGTGCGCCTGCTGGGCATGCGCGCGCTCCTGCCCAAGGCGCTGGACCGATTGTTACGCCCCCGCTTGTCAATGCAAGTCAAGGGCAGCGTCGGCGGCGCGCCGAGCTTCCTCAAGGCCGGCGACATCTTCGCTTTCGATTGGAAGGTGGCCATCGGAGACCGGTTGGTCTCGCGTGCGGAGTTCGAGCGTCTGGTCAAGAAGGCCACCGGCATCGTGCGCTTCAAAGGCGAGTACGTCTACCTCGACCCGGCGCAGATCGAGCGTCTGCGCGCACAGTTGGACAAGCCGCCCAGGCTCGACGCCGCCGAGCTGATGCGCGTGGCCCTGGCCGGCGAGTATGGTGGCGCGGCGGTCCGGCTCGATGCCCGGGCGCAGCGCATCGTGCAGCAACTCGTCGAGGCCGGCGAGGTGCCCGCGCCGGCCGGCCTGCAGGCCACGCTGCGCCCCTACCACTGGTGCAATCGCACGCCTGATCTGTCCGTCTGGAAAGACACAGGCATTCCTCCGCGACGCGCGGGCACCAGGCCTGCGCGTGCGAGTCACCCCCGCCGGCTCCAAGTCGTTCATCTTCGAAGGCAAGCAGAACCGGGAGACCATTCGCAGAACCATCGGCGACGTACGAGTCTGGAACATCGATGATGCCCGCAAAGAAGCCCGCCGCCTCCAGACCATGCTGGACATGGGCAAGGACCCGCGTGCGGTTGAACGCCAGGAGCGAGCAGAACAGGAAGCCCGTCGCCAAAGTGAGCACGATGAGATCAACCGCCTGAACCTCTTGGGGCTTGATGCCTGGGCCGACTATGTCAGAGAGGGGCAGGAGATGGGGTTCACCAGCCGTGGTTCGTGGAGCGCCCGGCATGTCGCCGACCATGAAGCCATGAGCAATGCCGGCGGCCAGCCCTTCAAGCGGGGCAAAGGCACCGCTGCACCAGGGCCGCTGCATGCCCTGCTGGCCCGCCCCCTGGTGAAGATCGACGCGCGGACCGTGAGCGAATGGCTGAAAACGGAAACCCTGAAACGCCCAGCCCGAGCCGCCCTGGCCTTTCGCCTGCTGCGTGCCTTTCTGAACTGATGCGCCGAGCACCCGACCTATGGCGCCATTGCCCACTCCGAGGCCCACAAGCCCAAGGACGTGCGCCGACTGGTGCGGCGGCAAGCTCCCAAGCAGGACGCGCTGCAGCGAGAGCACCTACCGGCTTGGTTCGAGGCCGTCATGGCCGACATGAACGTGTACGCCAGCGTCTATCTCCAGGCTCTTCTGCTGACCGGGGCGCGCAAGGGAGAGATTGCCGGCATGCGCTGGGAGGACGTGAATTTTCCGTTCGGTGGAAGTCTGACTGTCCGCGATAAGGTGGAGGGCCAGCGAGTCATCCCGTGCCCGCCCTACCTTGGCCACCTGCTGGCAATGCTGCCACGTCGTGGCGACTGGGTTTTCGGCGCCACCGCGCCCACGATGGCACACAACGCCGCTTACAACCACCGCCGTGCCCTCGCCGCCGCAGGCTTGCCTCACATCAGCCTGCATGGCTTGCGCCGCTCGTTTGGCACCCTTGCCGAATGGGTGGAGTGCCCTGCCGGTGTGGTGGCCCAACTGATGGGGCACAAGCCAAGCGCCACCGCCGAGCGGCACTACCGCGCCCGCCCACTCGACCTGCTGCGGCTATGGCACACAAAGATCGAAACCTGGATGCTGGGTCAGGCCGGTGTGCAGTTCGCAGCCAACGCGGAGCCGGACAAGCCGGATGTGATGGCTGGCATGAACGCCAAATGATGCAACCGGCGCCGGTGGCTACATGGTGACTACATGGAGCCCTCGGGGCACAAACTGGAAGGCCCCGTGCTATTTGTACAATAGCATCGGGGCCTTATTCTTGGCGGAGAAGGAGGGATTCGAACCCTCGATACGGTGAAACCGTATACCGGATTTCGAGTCCGGCGCATTCGACCACTCTGCCACCTCTCCTGTGTGTCGAATCCGGGATTCTAGCAGAGGTCCGGAGAGCCTCAGCCGCCGAGCCGCTCCAGGCCACCCAGGTAGGGGCGCAGCACCTCGGGCACATCGACGCTGCCGTCCGCGCGCTGATAGTTTTCCAAGACCGCCACCAGCGCACGGCCCACGGCCAGGCCCGAGCCGTTGAGGGTGTGCACCAGCTCGTTCTTGCCCTGGGCATTCTTGAAGCGGGCCTGCAGGCGGCGCGCCTGGAAGGCCTCGCAGTTGGAAACCGAGCTGATCTCGCGGTAGGTGCCCTGCGCCGGCACCCAGACCTCGAGGTCGTAGGTCTTGGCCGCGCCGAAGCCCATGTCGCCGGTGCAGAGCGACACCACGCGGTAGGGCAGGCCCAGCTTTTGCAGGATGGCCTCGGCGTGGCGCGTCATGTCCTCCAGCGCCTCGTAGCTCTTGTCGGGGTGCACGATCTGCACCATCTCGACCTTGTCGAACTGGTGCTGGCGGATCATGCCGCGCGTGTCGCGCCCGGCGCTGCCGGCCTCGGAGCGGAAGCAGGGCGTGTGGGCGGTGAGCCTGATCGGCAGCTCGGCCTCGGCGACGATCTCGCCCCGCACCAGGTTGGTCAGCGTGACCTCGGAGGTGGGGATCAGGTACAGGGCCTGGGTGTCGGGCTGGGCCTCGCCTTCCTGGCCGCCCTTCTTGACCGCGAACAGGTCGGCCTCGAACTTGGGCAGCTGGCCGGTGCCGCGCAGCGTCTCGGCGTTGACGATGTAGGGCGTGTAGCACTCGGTGTAGCCATGCTCCTGGGTCTGCACGTCCAGCATGAACTGGGCCAGGGCGCGGTGCAGGCGCGCGATAGTGCCGCGCATGAAGCTGAAGCGCGAGCCGGCGAGCTTGACGCCGGTGTCGAAGTCCAGGCCCAGGCCCTCGCCGATCTCCACATGGTCGCGCAGCGCGAAGTCGAAGCTGCGCGGGCTGCCCCAGCGGCGCAGCTCGACATTGCCCGCCTCGTCGGCGCCGATGGGCACGCTCTCGTGCGGCAGGTTGGGCACGGCCAGCAGCAGGGCCTGCAGCTCGGACTGGATGGCCTCCAGCCGCTGGGCCGAGTTGTCGAGCTCGGTCTTGAGCGCGGCCACGGCCGCCATGATGTCGTCGGTGCTCTCGCCCTTGGCCTTGCGCTGACCGATCTGCTTGCTCAGGCTGTTGCGCTGGCTCTGCAGTTCCTCGGTGCGGGTCTGCAGGCTCTTGCGCTCGGCCTCCAGCGTGCGGAAGGCCGCCACGTCGAGGAAGGCCTGCGGCTTCTTGCGGGTCTCGAGCCGCGCGACGGCGGCGTCCAGGTCTTTGCGAAGGAGAAGGATGTCTAGCATCCGGCGATTTTAAGAGCCAGCCGGAACGCCCCTCCCCGACCGCTCAGCGCAGGTGCGCCAGCGGCGCCTCGTCGCCCCCTTCGAGCTTGAGGCCCTTGGGCAGCGGGAACTTCATGGTCTCGGCGATGCCGTCCATCCTGCGCACCGACACCGCACCCAGCGCCTTGATGCGCTCGACCACCTGGCGCACCAGGATCTCGGGCGCCGAGGCGCCGGCCGTCAGGCCCACGCGCAGCTTGCCCTCGAACCAGGCCGGCTGCAGCTCGTCGGCGCTGTCGACCATGTAGCTCTCGGTGCCCAGCTTGCGCGCGACCTCGCGCAGGCGGTTGCTGTTGGAGCTGGTGGGGCTGCCGACCACGATCACCAGGTCCACCTGCGGGCTCAGCAGCTTGACCGCGTCCTGGCGGTTCTGCGTGGCGTAGCAGATGTCCTGCTGCTTGGGCTCGCGCACCTTCGGGAAGCGCGCGCGCACGGCCGCCGCGATGTCGGCCGCGTCGTCCACGCTCAGCGTGGTCTGCGTGACCACGGCCAGCTTCTCGGTCTGCGCCGGCTGCACGCGCGCCACGTCGGCCACGTCCTCGACCAGGTGGATGCCGCTGTCGAGCTGGCCCATCGTGCCCTCGACCTCGGGATGGCCCTTGTGGCCGATCATGATGAACTCGTAGCCCTCGCGGTGCAGCTTGGCCACCTCGACATGGACCTTGGTCACCAGCGGGCAGGTGGCGTCGAAGATGCGAAAGCCGCGCGCCTGGGCCTCGGCCTGCACGGCCCGGCTCACGCCATGGGCGGAGAACACCAGCGTGGCGCCGGGCGGCACCTCGGCCAGATCCTCGATGAAGATCGCGCCCTTGGCCTTGAGGTCGTTCACCACGTAGGTGTTGTGCACGATCTCGTGGCGCACGTAGATCGGGCGGCCGAACTTGGCCAGCGCGCGCTCGACGATCTCGATCGCGCGGTCCACGCCGGCGCAGAAGCCGCGCGGTTCGGCCAGCAGAAGCTCCTGGGGCTTGATCATCACAGCACCCCGATGAGCCGCACTTCGAAGGTCACGGGCTGGCCCGCCAGCGGGTGGTTGAAGTCGAACAGCACCGCGCCGTCCTCGCGCACCTGCTGCACCGCGCCGGCGTAGGAGCCCAGGCCGTCGGGCGTGGGGAACTGCACCACGTCGCCGACCGTGTAGCGCTCGTCGGGGTCGCCCAGCTCGTCGAGCAGCTTGCGCGCCACCCATTGCTGCATGTCGGCGTTGCGCTCGCCGAAGGCCTCGCCGGCCGGGATCTCGAAGGTGGCGTGCTCGCCCTCCTCCAGGCCCAGCAGGCGCTGCTCGACGGCGGGCGAGAGCTCGCCCGTGCCCAGCGACAGCGTGGCCGGCTTGTCGGCAAAGGTGTTGATGATGTCGCCCTGCGGACCGGCGAGGCGGTAATGCAGGGTCAGAAAGGAACCCGGTTGGACAATGGCCATGACAATCCTGTGTGTGCCGCCCGGGCGGCACCGTAAACTGCCCTCCATTGTAAGAACCTGAGCAAATCCCCAGCTGGCAGCCCCCCATGGCGCTCAAAGACATTCCTATCGACGCGCGTCCGCGCGAGAAGCTGATCGCGCGCGGCCCCGGCGCCCTGAGCGACGCCGAGCTGCTGGCCCTGCTGCTGCGCACCGGCCTGGCCGGCAAGAGCGTGCTGCAGCTGGCGCAGGAGCTGCTGCAGCGCTTTGCGGGCCTGCGCGGCCTGCTCAATGCCAGGCTCGAGGACCTCAAGCAGGTCAAGGGCCTGGGCGGCACGGCCAAGCGCGCCGAGCTGGCCGCGGTGCTGGAGCTGGCGCGCCGCGCCCTGGCCGAGCAGCTGAGGGCGCGCGAGGTCTTCGAGTCGCCGGGCGCCGTCAAGGACTACCTGCAGCTGCACCTGGCGGACAAGGCGCACGAGGTGTTCGCCGTGCTGTTCCTGGACAGCCAGCACCGGCTGATCGCCATGGAGGAGCTGTTTCGCGGCACGCTGACCCAGACCAGCGTCTACCCGCGCGAGGTGGTGCTGCACGCGCTGCGCCACCAGGCCGCGGCCCTGGTGCTGGCGCACAACCACCCGAGCGGCGCGGTGCAGCCCAGCCGCGCCGACGAGGCGCTGACCCAGACGCTCAAGTCCGCGCTGGCCCTGGTCGACGTGCGCGTGCTCGACCATGTGATCGTGGGACCGGGCCAAGCCCTGTCCATGGCAGAGAAAGGACTGCTGTGAAGCTCAAATCGCTGCAGGACCTCAAGAAAATCCAGCAACACCTGGCCGAGCAGCAGGCGCGCGCCGCCGCCGAGGCCGCCGCCAGGCAGGCCGCCGAGCGCAAGGCCCAGGCCGAGAAGAACCTGTTCGCGCGCGCCGTCGGCGCCGTTCAGCCCCTGCCCGACCGGCGCCAGGCCCATCTGCCGGCCGCGCCCGCCGCCCCCATCCCGGTGCAGCGCCAGCGCGACGAGCAGGCGGTGCTGCGCGAGGCGCTGAGCGACGAGTTCGACGTGACCACCCTGCTCGACACCGACGAGGCCCTGAGCTTTCGCCGCCCCGGCATAGGCACGGACGTCACGCGCAAGCTGCGCCGCGGCGACTGGACGATACAGCGCGAGATCGACCTGCACGGCCTGCGCAGCGACGAGGCGCGCGAGGCCCTGGGCGCCTTCATCCGCGAGGCGCACAAGCTGGGCCTGCGCTGCGTGCGCGTGGTGCACGGCAAGGGCCTGGGCTCGCCCGGCAAGACGCCGGTGCTCAAGGCCAAGGTGCAGAGCTGGCTGATCCAGAAGAACCAGGTGCTGGCCTTCGTGCAGGCCCGGCCGGCCGATGGCGGGGCCGGGGCGCTGGTGGTGCTGCTCGGGCCCCTGCTCGGCCGCTCCTGAGCCCCGCGGCGCTCACCGCGCCGCGCCAGCCGCGGCCTGACGGCGCCCCTGGTACAGCAGCAGCGCGGCGCACAGCAGCGCCGGCAGGGCCAGAGCCGCATAGCCCGCGCGGTAGCTGCCGGCCGCGCCCGATAAGGCGCCGAACACCGCCGGCCCCAGCACCACGCCCAGGAAGGTGATGGCCAGCGTGCCGCCCGTGGCCATGCTCGCCATGCCCGCCGGCGCCTGGCGAGCCACCTCGGCCAGGTAGACGCCGTTCCAGCCGATGGCCGAGGCGCCGAACAGCGCCAGCACCGCCAGCAGCGCACCCGTGGGCAGGGCCGCGCTCAGGGCCGCCGTGGCCAGGCAGCCGAGCACCATCAGCAGGGCCAGCAGGATCAGGGTGCGCCGCGCGCCCAGGAAGCGGTCCGCCACCCAGCCCCAGGCAATGCGCCCGGCCACGCCGGCCAGCTGCGACGCCGACATGGCCAGGCCGGCGGCCACCAGGGCAAAGCCCAGGTCCTCGTGCAGGTAGGTCACGAGGTAGGTCGTCAGCGAGACCTGGATCGCCGAGAAAAAGAACGAGCACAGGGCCAGCAGGGACAGCGCACGCTGCGACAGCACCAGCCGAACCGGCTGCGCCAGCTGGCCCAGCGCCAGCGGTCGCCGCGGGTCGCGGTCGGCGTCGAGCCGGGCGCGCAGCGGCTGGGCCAGCCAGGCGCAGGCCAGGCTCAGCACGGCCACGCCCAGCAAGGCGCCTTGCCAGCCGACCAGCAGCAGGCTGCCTGGCACCAGGGCGCCGGCAAGCATGCCGCCCAGCGGCACCCCGGTCTGCTTGACCGAGAACACCAGCGACATGCGGTGCAGCGGCGTGGTGCGCGCCAGCAGATGCGAGCTGGCCGGCGTGACCGGGCCGTAGCCCAGGCCGATCAGCAGCGCACCAAGCGCCACCGCCGGCAGCGCGGGCACGGCGCACAGCACCAGGCCCAGGGCGCACAGCAGCAGGCCGATCTGGCTGATGCGGATGGCGCCCAGCCTGGCCACGGCCGCGCCCGAGGCCAGGCTGGCCAGCATCGCCGCGAGGTAAGTCAACGCCACGTAGACGCCGGTCAGCGTGGCGGACACGCCGAGCGCGCGCGCGACCGCCGGCGCCATCACGGGCAGGGTCAGCAGGGCCATGGAGACCATGGACTGCACGGCCAGCGTGATGGCCAGGCTCAGCCAGCCGCCGTCCGCGCCGTTTTCCGGCGCTGCCTCAGCCATGGCGGTTGCGCATCCAGTCCGCGGTCTGGAAGAAGCTCTCGCGCAGGCGCGTGCGCAGGGCCTCGGGCACGCCGGTCTCGCCCATGGCCTGGTCCATGCAGGCCAGCCACTGGTCGCGCTCCTTGATGCCGATGCCGAACGGCATGTGGCGCATCTTCAGGCGCGGATGACCGAACTGGTCGGTGTAGTAGGACGGGCCGCCCAGCCAGCCGCAGAGGAACCAGAACAGCTTGTCGCGCGCGTCCGCCAGGTGGCTGCCATGCGCGGCGCGCAGCTCGGCGTAACCGGGCTCCAGGTCCATCAGGTCGTAGAAGCGGTCGACCAGGGCGCGCACGCGCGCCTCGCCGCCTATCCATTCGTACGGCGTCGCCGCCGCAGGGGTCTTGTCTTCGTTGCTCATCCAGGGTCACCTCATTCGGCCGCGCGGCGCAGGGTCTCCACCACCGGGCGGCGCAGCACGTCGCGCAGGCCCCACCAGCCGGCCGCCAGGGCCAGCAAGGCGCCGGCCAGGGCGCCGGCCAGCGGCACCCAGGGCGAGGCGGTCCAGCTGAACTCGAAGGCATAGCGCGCCATGCCCCAGCCCACGGCCACCGCCACCACGCTGGCCAGCAGGCCCGCCAGCAGGCCCACGCCGGCCAGCTCGGCGCGCTGCACTTGGCGCAGCAGGCTGGCGCGCGCGCCCACGGCGCGCATGATGGCGTACTCGCGCGCGCGCTCCTCGCGCGTGGCCGTGACGGCGGCGAACAGCACGATCAGCCCGGCCGCCAGCGTGAAGCCGAACAGGAATTCCACCGCGCGTATCACCTGCTCCAGCACCCGCTGCACCTGGCCCAGGGTGCTGCTCATGTCCACGCTGGTGATGTTGGGAAAGCGCCGCACCAGGCCGTTGTCGAAGCCCGCCTGGGCCGGCGCCCGGAAGGCCGCCATGTAGGTCGCCGGCACGTCGGCCATGCGGCTGACCGGGTACATGACGAAGAAGTTGGCGCGCATCGAGCTCCAGTCCACCTTGCGCAGCGAGGTGATGCGGGCCTCGCTCTGGACTCCCGCGATGTCGAAGCGCAGCTGGTCGCCCAGCTTGAGGCCCAGGGTCTCGGCAATGCCCGACTCCACGCTGACGGCGCCGGCCTCCTCCTCGGTCCAGCGGCCCGCCACCACCTCGTTGTGCGCAGGGCGCACCGCGCTGTGCGAGAGGTTGAACTCGCGGTCCACCAGGCGCCGCGCCCGGTCCTCGATGTAGTCGTCGGGGCGCACCGCGCGCCCGTTGACCGCGACCAGGCGGCCGCGGAACATGGGATACCAGTCGTACTGCTGCACGCCGCCCTCGTGCAGGGCGCTGCGGAAGGCCTCGCCCTGCTCGGGCATGACGTTGATGACGAAGCGGTTGGGCGCATTGGCCGGCGTGGCCTGGCGCCAGCTGCTGATCAGGTCGGTGCGCAGCAGCACCAGCAGCACCAGGGCCAGCAGGCCCACGGCCAGGCTGCTGACCTGCACCACGGCGTAGGCCGGTCGCGCCGAGATCTGGCGCGTGGCCAGCACCAGCCAGCGCGGCGCCGTGGCCTCGCTGACCACGCGCCGCAGCAGCTTGACGGCCAGCCAGCTCAGGGCCGCGAACAGCGCCACGGCGACGGCAAAGCCGCCGACCGCGATCAGGCCCAGCATGAGATCCGAACTCACGGCCAGCAGCAGGGCCGCGAAGCCCGCCACGCCCAGGCCCAGCACGGCCAGCGAAGCCGGCCTGAGGTTGCCCAGCTCGCGCCGCATCACGCGCAGCGGCGGCACCTGGGCCAGCTGCAGCACCGGCGGCAGGCCGAAGGCCAGCAGCAGGGTCAGGCCCATGCCCAGGCCGAAGGCCGCGGGCCAGACGCTGGCCGCCGGCAGCGCCGCCTCGACCAGGCCGGCCAGCAGCTGCACGAACACATGGTGCACGGCCCAGCCGATCGACACGCCCAGGCTGCTGGCCGCCAGCCCCACCAGCGCGAATTCCATGCTGTAGCCCAGCGCGATGCTGCGCTGGCTCTGGCCCAGCACGCGCAGCATGGCGCAGTCGTCGAGGTGGCTGGCGGCGAAGCCGCGCGCCGCAAGCGCCACGGCCACGGCGCTCAGCAGCGCGGCCAGCAGGGCCACCAGGTTGAGGAATTTCTCGGCGCGGTCCAGGGTCTGGCGCATCTCGGGCCGGCCGCCCTCCAGCGACTCGACGCGCAGGCCGCGCACCTCGGGCTTGCCCACCTCTTCCTCGGCCCAGGCCACGAAACGGCGCACCGGCCGGTCCTCGCCGGCCACGGCCAGGCGCCAGGTCAGGCGGCTGGCGGGCTGGACCAGGCCCGTGGCGGGCAGGTCGGCCTCGTTCAGCATCACGCGCGGCGCAAAGCTCAGGAAGCCGGCGCCGCGGTCGGGCTCGACCACGATGACGCGGGCGATGCGCAGCGCGCTGTCGCCCAGCAGCAGCGCGTCGCCCGGCTTCAGGCCCAGGGCCTCGAGCAGGGGCGCGTCGACCCAGGCCTCGCCGCGCGCGGGAATCTCGCGCGTGGCCTGGCCCGGCGCGCCCGGCGCGTCGGCCACGCTGAGGCCGCCGCGCAGCGGGTAGCCGGGCGCCACGGCCTTGAGCGCCACCAGGCGGCTCGCGCCGCCCTGGGCCTCGCCGGCGCGCGCCATGGTCGGGAAGCTCAGCGTCCTGACCGTGCTCAGGCCCAGGGCCTGTGCGCGCTCGGCAAAGGCGGTGGGCGGGGCGTGGTCGGCAGCGACCACGGCGTCGCCGCCCAGCAGCTGGCGCGCATCGCGCTTGAGCCCGCCCTGCAGGCGGTCGGCGAAGAAGCCGACTGCGGTGAGCGCCGCGACGGCCAGCGTCACGGCCACCATCAAAAGGCGCAGCTCGCCCGAGCGCAGGTCGCGCCAGAGCGTACGCCAGCCCTGGCGCCAGAAGGCCGAGCCGGCGTGCGGAAACGAGGGGGCGGTGTTCATGGCGCCATTATTGGCGCTGGCCATCGACCTTACGCGGCCTGGGGCCGGGCGGCCCCGCCTCGGCCGCGATGCCGCGCGCGACCTCACGTAGGCGCTCGAATAGCTTGGGACCACGAGTCCAGACTTCGCGAGTCGTAACACCGGCCTTGCCAGAAAGAACAGCGCCGCTGTGCCCTGTGACGCTGCAATCAGGACGGCTGAGGCGCGCCACCCTGGCCGCCTTCCCACGGCGTCGAACTCGCAGGGAGTTCCGCTGGCGTGTTGCTGGTGGCAATCCGTGCGAGTTCTTCGACGGCGGAAAGCTCGCTGCGCGCCTCATCGACCAGCGGATGCGGCAGCTTCTTGGTCACCTTGACGCCCAGGTTGCGCAGCATTTCCGCCTGACGGATCACATTTCCCTTGCCGGTGGACAGCCGCTTGTGGGCGTCCGCGTAAGAGTCCTGGGCCTGCTTCAGGCGCGTGCCCACCTGCTCTAGGTCCTTCACAAAGTCGACCAGCTTATCGTAGAGCTCGGCGCCGCGCTTGGCGATGTCCTGCGCATTCTTGCTTTGGGCTTCCTGGCGCCAGAGGTGGGCCACGGTACGTACGACGAAGAGCAGGGTGGAGGGGCTCACCAGTAGGACGTTGCGCCCCCAGGCGTCCATGAAGAGGCGATCGTCATGGGAGATCGCCAGCATGAACGCCGGCTCGATCGGTATGAACATTAGCACGAAGTCCAGGCCGCCACCGTAGAGCTTTTCGTACTCCTTGCTCGACAGGCCCTGCACGTGCTTGCGCACCGAGTCCAGGTGCTTGCGGGCAGCCAGGGCTCGGATATCGTCGGATTCGGTGACGGTGTATTCTTCGTAGGCAATGAGGCTCACCTTGGAGTCGATCACCAGCTTGCGCTGCTCGGGCAGCATGATGACCACGTCGGGCTGGGCGCGACTGCCGTCCTCGCGCACTTGGCTGTCCTGCACGATGTACTCCTCACCCTTGCGCAGGCCAGAGGCCTCAAGCACGCGCTCGAGCACCAGTTCGCCCCAGTTGCCCTGGGCCTTGGTGTTGCCCTTGAGCGCGTTGGTGAGGTTCTTGGCTTCCTGGCTCACGACCTGGTTTAGGGCGACGAGCTGGCGCACCTGTTCGGCCATGGCCGAGCGGTCCTTACTCTCCTGGACGTAGACCTCCTCGACCTTGCCCTTGAACTCGTTGATCTGCAGGCGCAGTGGGTCAAGCAGCTGGCCGAGGTTGGCCTGGTTCTGTTCGGCAAAGCGCCTGGATTTTTCCTCCAGTAGGTCGTTGGCCACGTTCTTGAACTGCTCGGACAGGGTGTTCTTGGCGTCGTCGAGCAGGGCCAGCTTTTCCTGCGACGCCTTGAGCTCGGCCTGCAGCTGGGTGCTTAGCTGCGTGACTTCGGCGGTCAGCCGATTGACCGCGCCCTCGGCATCGGCGCGGGCCTGCTTCTCGGACGCGAGTTCACCGCGCACAGTCGCGAGGCTGTCGCGGTCAGCCGCCAGTTCTGCCCGCAGCGTGGAAGTCTCGGCGCCCGAGGCTTCCTTGAGGCTGGTCAGCAGGTCGGCTGTGTCCTGCAGGGACTTGCGGACCCCCGCCAGTTCGTCTTCGAGCGGCTTGATCCGCGAGACCTGCTCCTCGAGCGTCGCCTTGCGCTCGGTGACCGTGTTCAGCTGGTCGCCGAGCTCCTTGATTCGCTGGTTGGCCGCGGCTAGGCTGTCCTCCAGCGGCTTGATGCGGCCATTCTGTTCCTCCAGAGCGGCGCGCCGCTCGTTGCTGGCGCCCAGGTCGTCCTGGGCTCTCTTGAGCGCTTGCTCCTGGGCGGCGAGATCGTCCTGCAGGGGCTTGATTCGCGACACCTGTTCTTCCAGCGTTGCCTTCTGCGCCGTCACGGTGTAGAGGCTGTCGGTGGCCTGGCGCAGCTGGCTGCGCACCTCGGCCAGGTCCTTGTCCAGGGCCTCGGCCTGCTGGGCGTTGGACAGGGCTAGGGCCGCCTTCTGCGAGGCCTCGGCCGAGACCTGCCGCAGTTCCTCGGCCTGGATGCGCAGGTCCTCCCCGGCCTTGGCCAGGCTCTCCTCCAATCCCTGCACACGCCCGGCGCGCTCCGAGAGCCGGGATACATCGTCACGCGCCGTGTCCAGCTCCTCGCGGCGCTTGTCGTACTGCGCTTTCAGGTCGTTGTAGTTCCCCAGGTCCTGCTTACGCGCCTCCTCCAGGGCCCTTGCGCGTTCACGTAGTTGGGACAACTCGGCCTGGGTGTCGGTTTGCGCCTTGGCGACTGCTGTCTCGACCGCCGACAACTGGCCGCTGCGGGCAACGAACCAAGCCAATGCGGCCCCGAGCACAAGCCCGACAAAAGCGGCCACAAGAATGAAGATCGTTTGCAAATCCAAGGCCAAGCCCTCCAGGTCAATGGAACGATGATGCGTCAAAAATGGATCGGCGCAACCGAGCCATCCCAGAAAAGGAAGGCCAGGGTCAGGGCGTGCGCAGGCGCCAGAATGGCCTGGACGTTCATGGCGGTCGGCGTGGACGTGCTGCTCTACGCCAACGCGGCGCAGCTCCTCGGCCCGCAAGCGGCCGAGCTATAACACAAGCCCGGCGCCGCTTACTGCGCGGCCTGGGCTCGGACCGCGCGCGCCGCGGGCATGGGCTTCTCGCCCGCAAGCCCGCGCTGCAGCAGCAGCCTGTGCGGCGCCGTGTAGCAGAGGAAATGCCGGTTGGTCGCGCGGCCTATGGTGCACAGGCCCAGGCGCTCGGCCACCTCGTAGCCCATCTGCGTGATGCCGCTGCGCGAGACCACGATGGGCACGCCCATCTGGGCCGACTTGATGACCATCTCGCTGGTCAGGCGGCCGGTGGTGTAGAAGACCTTGTCGTCGCCAGGCATCTGCTCGGGATCATTCATCCACATCCAGCCCGCGATGGTGTCGATCGCGTTGTGGCGGCCCACGTCCTCGACGAAGATCAGCATGTCCTCGCCGCGGAACAGGGCGCAGCCGTGCACCGAGCCGGCCGACTTGTAGGTACTCTCCTGCAGCCGTATCGCGCTCAGGATGCCGTAGAGCTGGGCCTGGCTCAGCGTGGCCGGCGGCAGGGCCACGCGGTCGATCTCGGCCATCAGCTCGCCGAACACGCTGCCCTGGCCGCAGCCCGTGGTGACGACGCGCTTGGCGGTGCGCTGCGCTATCCGCGCGATGCCGCGCCGCGTCTTGACGGCCGCCACGCCGGGCTGGCCCAGCTCGCCCTCGCCCACCGCCCAGTCCACGGTGATCGATTCGATATCGGCCGCCGAGCGCACCAGGCGCTGGTTGCGCAAGAAACCGAGCACCAGCAGCTCGGGCTGCGCGCCCAGCGTCATCAGCGTCACGAGCTCGCGCTTGTCCACGTAGACGGTCAACGCGCGCTCGACCGGGATGGACACGGTGTCGCTGTCGCCGAACTCGTTGATGACGCGGATCTCGCGCGTGAGCGGAGCGCGCGCCTGGGTCAGGCAGGGCTTGAGGACGGCGTGGGCGGCTTCGGACATGGCGACAGCCTACAACAGGCGCAGGCCTGCTCGCGCGGGGCCGGGCCCAAGACCTTGCCGTCGGCAGGCGCGGTGGCTCAGGATTTCTTCGCCGCAGGGGCGGCCGGCGCGGCGGGAGCGGCCGGGGCCGCGGGCGTGGCGCCGTAGGGGCCGGGGTCGGCGCAGGGCGGCACGGGCAGCGGCGGCCGGGTCTGCTTGCCAGCCGCCTTGGCGCTCTTGTAGTAATGCGCGGCGGCCCGCTCGCGCGAGCGGCACAGCTGGTAGTCGGCCAGCTTGTTGCCGTGCGCAGCGCGCGCCGCGGCCTCGGCCGCCTGGGCCTTGGCCTCGTCGCTCTGCGCAGGCAGCCTGGCCGCGGCCGGGCCTGCGCCAGCCCAGGCGAGCAGCAGGATCAGGGCAGGCGTGATGGGTTTCATGGGGTCAAGCCTCCACGGTCTGCCCGCCGGCCGCGGGCGCGCTGCGCTCGGCCGGGATGCGGCCGGCCTGGATGTCCTCGTACCAGAGTTCGTGGTGCTCCCTGGCCCAGGTCTCGTCGACGTAGCCGCTGCGCATGGCCTGGTAGGCGCCCTGCATGCCCAGGGTGCCCATGTAGATGTGGCCCAGGAACAGGGCGATCATCAGCAGCGTGGCGACGGCGTGCACCATGTGGGCGACCTGCATGGTGGCGCGCGCGTAGACCAGGCCCGGCACCAGCCTGTCGAGCACCAGGCCCGAGGCCACGACGATGGCGCCCAGCAAGAACACGCCGCCCCAGAACACCAGCTTCTCGCCGGCGTTGAAGCGGTGCGAGGGCGGCTCGGCGCCCGACAGCAGGCCGCCGCCCTCGAGCAGCCAGCTCAGGTCCTCGCGGCGCGGCAGGTTGTCGCGCAGGAAGCTCAGGAACACGACCACCAGCGACACCGCAAACAGCGGCCCGGCGAAGTTGTGGATGTTCTTCAGCAGGTAGACCAGCCAGCCGTGCAGCGTGAGCCCCAGCACGGGCAGCAGGAAGAACTTGCCGAAGGCCATGACCAGGCCCGAGAGCGCGAGCAGCGAGAAGGCGATGGCATTGGTCCAGTGGGCCGCGCGCTCGAAGGGCGTGAAGCGCTCGATGCGGCGGCCGGTCTCGGCGCCGTGCAGCGCGATCGTGCCCTTGCGCCAGTGGAACAGCGCGATCGCGACGGCCACGATCAGCAGCAGGGCACCGCCGTAGGGCAGGATCCAGCGGTTGCGCACCTGGCGCCAGGCCTCGCCGGCCGTGGTCAGGCGCGAGCCGGGGTACTGCACGAAGGGCTGGACCAGGTTGCCGGCCTCGGGCGCCTGGGCCTTGGGCAGGCTGCTGTGGCCGCTCGCGCCGCGGCCGACCTCGCGCCACATCGGCGCGTTGTTGCCGGGCTGCACCCTGGCGCGCTCGGCGTTGCTCTGCTCGGCATAGCGCAGGTCGGCACTGGCGTCGGGGCGGATCTCGAAGATGTTGGCGTTCTGCACGCCGGGCATGGCGGCCGACGCCGCCGGAGCCGCTGGCGCGGCGGCGGCAACGGGCGGCTGGCCCTGGGCCCAGGCCAGGCCGGCCAGGCCCAGGCAGGACGCGATGAGTAGGTGGCGCAGCATGAGGTGGCCTCCTGGACGCTCAGGGCGCGCGGCTGTACTCGTTCTGGCCGTACTGGCCGCGCGCCTTGAGCGCCTGCTCCCAGCTGGTCTTGTCGCCGGCCCGCCAGTCCGGCGCCGTGAAGGCCGCCACGCCGGTGCCGGCATGGGGCGCAGCGTCCTGCTTGGCGCCGCCCAGGCCCTGGGGCTTCTCGCCGCAGGCCGCCAGCAGCAGGGCCACGCACAAGATCAATGGCTTCAATGGCTTCATGACTTGGTTCCTTCGGGCGGCTTGCTGCCGTAGGCCGTGCCCCAGCCCCAGACCTCGGCGCCCTTGCCGCGCCGGACCACGCGGGTGCGGAAGATCTCGGCCACCATGTCGCCGTCGCCGGCCAGCAGGGCCTTGGTCGAGCACATCTCGGCGCAGGCCGGCAGCTTGCCCTCGGCCAGGCGGTTGCGGCCGTATTTCTCGAACTCGGCCTGGCTGCCGTGGGCCTCGGGGCCGCCGGCGCAGAAAGTGCACTTGTCCATCTTGCCGCGCACGCCGAAGCTGCCCTGGGCCGGGAACTGCGGTGCGCCGAAGGGGCAGGCGTAAGAGCAGTAGCCGCAGCCTATGCAGACGTCCTTGTCGTGCAGCACCACACCCTCGTCGGTGCGGTAGAAGCAGTTGACCGGGCACACGGCCATGCAGGGCGCGTCCGAGCAGTGCATGCAGGCCACCGAGATCGACTTCTCGCCCGGCACGCCGTCATTGAGCGTGACCACGCGGCGCCGGTTCACGCCCCAGGGCACCTCGTGCTCGTTCTTGCAGGCCGTCACGCAGCTGTTGCACTCTATGCAGCGCTCGGCGTCGCAGATGAACTTCATTCGGGCCATCTCGCTCTCCTTGTGCTGCTAGGCCTTCTCGACGTTGCAGATCGTGGTCTTGGTTTCCTGCATCATGGTCACGCTGTCGTAGCCATAGGTGGTGGCGGTGTTCACGGCCTCGCCGCGCACCACCGGCGCGGCGCCCGCCGGGTAGTGGCCCAGCAGGTCCTGGCCCTGCCAGCGGCCCGAGAAGTGAAAGGGCATGAAGGCCGTGTCCGGTCCCACGCGCTCGGTCACCAGGGCCTGCACGTTCAGGCGCGCGCCGGTCGGCGTGCTGAGCCACACGCGGTCGCCGTTGCGTATGCCGCGGTCGGCCGCGGCGCGCGGGTTGATCTCGACGAAGGCCTCCTGCTGCAGCTCGGCCAGCCAGGGGTTGGAGCGGGTCTCCTCGCCCCCGCCCTCGTACTCGACCAGGCGGCCCGAGGTCAGGATCAGCGGGAACTTCTGGTACAGCTTGTCGGCGACATTCTTCTCCTGCACGCTCTTGTACAGGGTGGGCAGGCGCCAGAAGGCCTTCTTGTCGTCGTGCGTGGGGTACTTGGCGACCAGGTCGGGCCGCGTGCCGTAGAGCGGTTCGCGGTGCTGCGGGATGGCGTCGGGGAAGTTCCAGACCACGGCGCGCGCCTTGGCGTTGCCAAAGGGATGGCAGCCATGGTTCTTCATGGTCACGCGGATGATGCCGCCCGAGGGGTCAGTCTTCCAGTTCTTGCCCTCGGCCGCAGCCTTCTCGGCCTCGGTCAGCTCGTCCCACCAGCCCAGCTGCTTGAGCAGCAGGTGGTCGAACTCGGGGTAGCCGGTCGTGATGTCGGCGCCCAGCGAGTGCGAGCCGTCCTCGGCCAGCAGGCTCTGGCCGTCGCGCTCGACGCCGAAGTTGGCGCGGAAGTTGCCGCCGCCCTCCATGACATGCATGGAGGTGTCGTAGAGGTTGGGCGAGCCCGGGTGCTTGAGCTCGGGCGTGCCGTAGCAGGGCCAGGGCAGGCCGAAATAGTCGCCCGAGAGGTCGTAGCCGGTCTCCCTGTCCTTGCCGCCGCGCGACTTGAGCGTCTTGACGTCGAACACATGCATGTTGCGCATGTGGGCCTTCAGGCGCTCGGGGCTCTGGCCGGTGTAGCCTATGGTCCAGCAGGAGCGGTTGATCTCGCGCAGCATGTCCTCGGGCATGGGCTCGTCCATGCCCTTGACTTTCTGCATCTTGTAGTTCTTGACCAGCTCCTTGTCGAAGCCCAGCTTCTGCGCCAGCTGGTACATGATCATGTGGTCGCTGCGGCTTTCCCACAGCGGGTCGATCACCTTCTCGCGCCACTGCAGCGAGCGGTTGGAGGCGGTGCAGGTGCCGCTGGTCTCGAACTGCGTGGCCGCCGGCAGCAGGTAGACCGCGCGCTGGGGGTTCAGGTCCTCGGGCTTGCCGGGCATGGCGGCCATGGCGGCGGTGGCCGAAGGATAGGGGTCGACCACCACCAGCAGGTCCAGCTTGTCCATGGCGCGCTTCATCTCCAGGCCGCGCGTCTGCGAGTTCGGCGCATGGCCCCAGTAAAAGACGCCGCGCAGGTTGGCGTCCTGGTCGATCAGCTCGTTCTTCTCGAGCACGCCGTCGATCCAGCGCGAGACCGTGATGCCGGACTTGGTCATCATCGCGGGCGAGGCGTAGCGGCCCTTGATCCACTCGTAGTCCACGCCCCAGACCTTGGCGAAATGCCGCCACGCGCCCTCGGCGATGCCGTAGTAGCCGGGCAGCGAGTCGGGGTTGGGGCCCACGTCGGTCGCGCCCTGCACGTTGTCGTGGCCGCGGAAGATGTTGGTGCCGCCGCCGGACTTGCCCACGTTGCCCAGCGCCAGCTGCAGGATGCAGGAGGCGCGCACGATGGCGTTGCCTATGGTGTGCTGGGTCTGGCCCATGCACCAGACGATGGTGCCGGGGCGGTGCTCGTTGAGCAGGGTCGCGATCTTGAGCAGCTGGGCTTCCTTGACGCCGCAGACCTCCTCGACCTTGTCGGGCGTCCACTTGGCCAGCACCTCCTCGCGCACCTTGTCCATGCCCCAGACGCGGTCGTGCAGGTACTTCTTGTCCTCCCAGCCGTTCTTGAAGATGTGGTGCAGCAGTCCGAACAGGAAGGCGATGTCGGAGCCCGAGCGTATGCGCACGTACTCGTCGGCCTTGGCCGCGGTGCGCGTGAAGCGCGGATCGACCACGATCATCTTGCAGCCGCTTTCCTTGGCGTGCAGCATGTGCAGCATGCTCACGGGGTGGGCCTCGGCCGCGTTGGAGCCTATGTACAGAGCGAGCTTGCTGTTCTGCATGTCGTTGTACGAGTTGGTCATGGCGCCGTAGCCCCAGGTGTTGGCGACGCCGGCCACCGTGGTCGAGTGGCAGATGCGGGCCTGATGGTCGCAGTTGTTGCTGCCCCAGAAACTCACGAACTTGCGCAGCAGGTAGGACTGCTCGTTGCTGTGCTTGGACGATCCGATGAAGTAGACGCTGTCCGGGCCGCTGGCCTTGCGCAGCTCGAGCATCCTGGCGCTGATTTCGCTCAGCGCCTGGTCCCAGGAGATGCGCTGGTACTTGCCGTCCACCAGCTTCATCGGGTAGCGCAGCCGGTACTCGCCATGGCCGTGCTCGCGCACCGAGGCGCCCTTGGCGCAGTGCGCGCCCAGGTTGATCGGCGAGTCGAACACCGGCTCCTGGCGCACCCAGACGCCGTTCTCGACCACCGCGTCGATCGCGCAGCCGACCGAGCAATGGGTGCAGACCGTGCGCCGCACCTCGACCTTGCCACGGCCCACCGCGGCCTCGGCGCCGGCAGCCTGCGCCTTCTTCACCAGCGCGAGCTGCGAGGCGGCGAGGCCGACGCCGACACCCAGGCCCGAGCGGCGCAGGAAGGCGCGGCGGTCCAGCGTGGGCAGCGCCTGCGCCAGGCCGCGCTGCAGGCGCTGCACGAAGGGGGAGGAAGCGGCCTGGGAGGCGGCTTGGGACGTGGCCTGGGCAGTGCCCGGTTTCCTGGTCAGCAACATGGGGGCTCCTGAAACCGGGGGTCAGACGCGGGTGGTCCGGTAGTAGCGCAGAACGTGCTCGGTCAGGCGGTAGCCGCCGCCGCGCGCGGGCGCCGGGCGCGGCGGCTCGGGCTCGGCCGGCGCCGCGGGGGAAACCGGCATCAGTCGGGCGGCAGCGGCGAGGGCGCCGGCGCTGCCGGCTCCGGCAAAGAGGGTGCGACGCGATAGCTTGCTGGCAGGCTGGCTCATGCGGAGTCTCCTCGGTGCCCCACAGACTGGGGCTCGGCTAGATTACGCTCGAATGTAACCACGCGCCCGTCGCAGGGCAAGGCCCACTGCCCGCGCGCCTCATCGGCCATGACGCACCCAGACCGCCTCCTCCTGTTCCTGCTGCTCCAGGCGCGCCGCGATGGCGTGGATGGACTGGTCCAGCTCCGGCAGCAGCACATCGTGCAATGCGCGTGCCCGCCTGACCGTGCGGCGGTACTCGTGGCTGAGCCGCTCCAGGTTGCCGGCGGCTGCGGCCAGCGGCGCGGCCTGCGCCAGCAGCGCCGCGAAGCGCTCGCGCGCCCGCTCGGCTTCCGGCGACGGATTGACGGGTGTCGGCACGCTCGCCGGGGTGCCGCCGAGCTCGGCGTCCTGCAACGTGACGCCCAGCAGCGCGCGACGCGCGATCTGCAGCTGCGCCTCGTCGAAGGACGGCGCGGGCATGCATTCGACGCCCTGCAGGCCGTGGCGCAGCAGTGCGCCCCGCAGACCCGCACAGGCCTCGCCGTGCAGGCGACGGAACTCGTCCAGCAGCGCCGCATAGCGCCTGAGCTCGCGCAGGATCTCGGCGGCCAGCAGCAGGCATTTCTCGTCGAGGAAGCTGTAGCCCTCGCCCATCGCACGGCGCTCGTCCCTGAGCTCCAGCAAGCTGCTGCGCGTCGCGCCCGCGATGGTCATGCGGCAGCCCCCACGCTTGTCACTTCGTGTACTGCGCTGGGCTCGCGCAGCGTCCGTGCGCGCAGCTGTACAGCGCAGCGAGCCCATGCCGGGCCTGCGCTATGCACGTTCCGAGGCATCACGCTTCGGCCCGGCCCCGAGGGGGCCTTCGCGCTTTGGGGCGGCCCGGCGGCGCTCATACGTCAGCCCCCGCGCTTGTCACTTCGTGTACTGCGCTGCCCCCCAAGGGGGCCTTCGCGCCTTGGGGCGGCCCGGCGGCGCTCATGACGCAGCCCCCGCGATGTAGCGCGCGATCTGCGCATCGGAGAGGCGGCTGAGCTCGGCGACGGGCAGGGCGCGCAGGACCTGCCAGCCCAGCGCCATGCTCTGCTCCAGCGTGCGCGCGCCCTGCTGGTCGAGCAGGTCCTGCTCGAAGCGCGTACCGAACTCGAGGTAGCTCTTGTCCAGCTCCGTGATGCCCTCCTCTCCCACCACGCCCGCCAGCACCCGCGTCTGCACGGCGCGCGCATAGGCCGCGTAGAGCTGGCTGGCGAGCGCCGGGTGGTCGGGATGGGTGTACTCGCCGCCGGTGCCGTCCTTCATGAGACGCGACAGGCTGGGCAGCACCTGGATGGGCGGGTAGATGCCGCGCCTGTCCAGCGCCCGGTCGAGCACGATCTGCCCCTCGGTGATGTAGCCGGTGAGGTCCGGCACAGGATGGCCGATGTCGTCGGCCGGCATGGTGAGGATGGACAGCTGGGTCAGCGTGCCGGGCCTGCCTCGGATGCATCCGGCGCGCTCGTACAGCGCGGCCAGCGACGAGTACATGTAGCCCGGGAATCCCATGCGGCCGGGGATTTCGCCCAGGCTGCTCGAGACCTCGCGCAGCGCCTCGCAGTAGTTGGTCATGTCGGTGAGTATGGCCAGCACATGCTTGCCCTCCTCGAACGCCAGATACTCCGCCGCGGTGAGGGCGAAGCGCGGCGTCAGCAGCCGCTGGGTGCTGGAATCGCTCGCGAGGTTGAGGAACAGGGCGGTGCGCTCCAGCGCACCGCTGGCCTCGAGGCTGCGGCGGAAGTATTCCGCGCTCTCGTAGGGCACGCCTATGCCGGCGAACACGATCGCGAAGTCCTGCTCGCGGGCGCGCCGCAGCCGGGCGTTGCAGGCAATCTCGACCGCGATACGGTCGTGCGGCAGTCCGCCACCCGAGAACAGCGGCAGCTTCTGGCCGCGCACCAGGCTGTTCATGAGGTCCACCGCGGTGACGCCGGTCTCTATGAAATCGCGCGGCGTGGCGCGCGCCATGGGGCTGATCGGCAGGCCGTCGATGCGCAGGCTCTGGACCGCGGCCAGCGGCGGGCCACCGTCGATGACCCTGCCGACGCCGTCGAACACGCGTCCGAGAATGCCCGGACCGACCTCGAAATGCAGCGGCCGGCCGTGAAAACGCACACGGACGTCGGCCAGTCCCAGCCCGCTGGTGGACTCGAGGACTTCCAACGTGATGAAGTCCTCGTCCAGCGCCGCGACCCGGCCCAGGCGCGGCGGCCCCTGCTCGCTCTCGATCTCCACCGCCTCGTTCAATCCCGCGTCGAGCGTGCGGCGCAGGAACAAGAGCGGCCCCTCGAGCCGGGTGGCGGCGCCCTCGACGTAGATCCTAGGCCGCATGGTTTGCCTGCAGTTGGGCGAAGGCCTGCTCGAGCTCGTCGCCGAGCCGGCTGAAGCCTTGCGCCTGGCCCTCGGGAATGTCCTCTCCCATGCGCTGCAGCTTGCGGAAGACGTCGAGCTGCGTCAGGCGCTCGGGCGCCTGGCCCTGGGCCACGGCCTGCTCGGCCAGGTCGACGAAGCGTCCGAGCAGGCGCATCATCGCCGTCTGCCGCTGCGGGCTCGCGAAGTGGTCCGCCTCGGAGAACGCGGACTGGCGCAGGAAGGCCTCGTTGACCAGATCGGCGCACAGCAGCGTGAGCCGCTGGCGCACCGGCAGCGCGTCCTTGCCGATGATGCGCGCCATGCGCTCGAGCTTGGACTGCTCCTCGAGCAGCACCAGAAAACGCCGCCGCAGCTCGCTCCAGTGGGTGTTGCCCTGGGCGCGCCACCAGGGCGCGAGCTCGGCCGCGTCCTCGGAGTAGGAGGCCAGCGGATTGATCGCGGGATAGAAGCGGGCCTGGGCGCGCCGGGTGTCGAGCGCCCAGAAGCTGCGCACATAGCGCCGTGAGTGGCTGACCACCGGCTCGGAGAAGTCGCCCGCAGGCGGGCTCACGGCGGCCATGACGGTGACCGACCCTTCGGCCCCGGCCAGCGTGCGCACCCGCGCCGCGCGCTCGTAGAACTCGGCCAGGCGGCTCGAGAGGTAGGCCGGGAAGCCGCCCTCCCCGGGCAGCTCGCCGAGCCGCCCCGAGACCTCGCGCAGCGCCTCGGCCCAGCGGCTGATCGAATCGGCCATCAGCGCCACGTGCAGGCCCTGGTCGCGAAAATACTCGGCGACCGTGATGCCGGTGTAGATGCTGGCCTCGCGCGCAGACACCGGCATGTTGGAGGTGTTGGCGATGATCACGGTGCGCTCCATCAGCGATCGCCCCGTCTGCGGGTCGGTGAGCTGCGGAAACTCCTCGAGTGGACCAGCGATTTCGTTGCCGCGCTCGCCGCAGCCCACGTAGACGATCACGTCGGCATTGCACCAGCGCGCCAGGCTCTCGAGCAGGATGGTCTTGCCGGTGCCGAAGCCGCCCGGCATCGCGGCCTTGCCGCCGCGCGCCACGGGAAACAGCGCGTCGATGATGCGCTGCCCGGTGTGCAGGGGCTCCTGCGCGGGCAGCCGCGCCGCCACCGGCCTTGGCTGGCGCACCGGCCAGACCTGGCTCATGGCGACTTCGCGCGCGACGCCCCGCTCGTCGCGCAGCGCGCACAGCGGCGCGTCCTCGGCGTGGCGGCCGGCGGCGGCGATGCGCACGACTTCGCCGGCCACACCCGGCGGCACCAGGCAGAGCTGGCTGCGGCCCTGCTCCGGCGCCAGCTGGCCGAAGGTCGCGCCCGCGCCCAGCCGCATGCCGGGCTCGACCAGCGGCGTGAAGGGGAACACGCCCGGCGCCGCGCTTCGCAAGCCGGGCTGCACGTAGGGCGAGTCCGCGCGCGGCAGCGGCCGCAGCAGGCCGTCGAAGATGCCGCCCAGCACGCCCGGCCCGAGACGCACGTTGAGCGGCGCGCCCGTGCCCACCACCTGCGTCCCCAGGCGCAGCCCGCTCGTGTCCTCGTAGACCTGCACCAGGATCTCGTCGCCGTTCAGGCGTATCACCTCGCCCAGCAAGGCGTCTTCCCCGACCTGCACCGCCTCGCGCAGATGGAACGGCCCTTCGGCGCGCGCGCGCAGCACCGGACCGCTGAGCCAGCAGATGCGCGCGATGCTCATGCCTCAGCCCCCAGCGCGGCCAGCAGCTGGCCCTGCAGCCGCGTGCGCTCCGAGGCCAGGCCCTCCAGGCTGCCATCGAGGACCACGTGGTCCGAGCGTATGCACAGGCCCGCCGTCAGCTCGGCATCGGCCAGGCATTGCGGCGGCAGCGGGAGCCCCTCGCGCATGCGCTGCAGCTCGTCCTCGGGCAGATCGGGCGGATGGCGGATCTCCCAGGTGCCGCCCGGCAGCGTCGCTAGCGCCTCGCGCAGCAGTTTCGCGATCCAGGCGCGGCGCGCGGCGGGATCGCGCCAGCGCCGGCGCAGCGCGGCGCCCAGGCTCTCCCAGGCCGCCGCCAGCAGCGCGGCCTGCTGCGCCTGCTGGTGGCGGCGCCGCAGGGTCTGCCAGTGCGCCCTGGCCGCCGCCAGCTCGCCGTGCGCCCGCGCCCGCTCCTGCTGCACGGCCCGGTGCAGGTGCTGCCTGGCTTCGGCACGGCCCTGCGCCACGATGGCCTGGGCCTGGTCCTGGGCCTGGGCCAGCAGGCGCTCGCAGAGCTGTCGGCGGTGGTCCTCCACCAGGGCCAGCAGGGGCTCGGCAGCGCGCGCCTCGACGCCTGCTTCCGCCATGGCCTGCTGGCGGTCCGCCGTCATTCCGCGATCCCCAGCTGCGCCAGCAGGCGCGCCGCGAGGTCGGGCGGCTCGGCGCGCCCAAGCAGGTCGGGCACCACGAGCACCAGCGGCAGCGGCGCCGTGAGCGCCCGGCGCAGCAGCGGCGCGGGAATGCGCGCCGCGCACTCGGCGCTGAGCAGCACCAGCTCCGCCTCGCGCCGCGCCTGCTCGAGGAACGAGGCCTCCTCGCCGGGGGCCGGCACGCGCGCGCGCGCGCCGGCAAGGCGAAACCCCGCCGCACTGACTTCGTCCCCCAGGAAAATCGGCGCCGGCATGGTCGGAGGCGTCCCTACACCCGCGCGAGGATCATGATCGAAATGATCAGGCCGTAAATCGCGATGCCTTCGGCCAGCCCGATCACGATCAGCAGGCGCCCGAGCAGCTCGGGCTTTTCCGCCAGCGCGCCGACCGCCGCCGCGCCGACCGAGGCCACCGCGTAGGCGGCCCCCAGCGACGAAAGCCCGGTCGCCAGCGCCGCCGCGATGAAGGCAAGCCCCCGCCCCAGGCCCGGCTCCTGTCCCGTCGCTGCCGTGGCGGCCTGGGCGGCCAGCGGAGCCGGCCACCACAGCAGCACGGTGGCCATGACGGAGACCAGCAAGGCGGCCAGGGAGAGCACCATGATGGTCTTAAGACGCTGGCTCATGGAGTCCTCCTGACAGGTGGGTGGGCGGCGCAGGCAGCGGCCGGAACGGCCGGCCTTCGGCGCGCAGGAAACGGATGAAAAACTCGAACAGGACCAGGCGCGTGACCTGGACCGACACCACCAGGCCCTCCAGCACGACGGTCAGCAGGTTGCCGGCCACCAGGATCAGCCCCTTGACGACGGGCTGCTCGCTCGCCTGCATGAGGGCGACGATGGCCGTGGAGAGTCCGGCGTGCGCAAGGGCAAAGGCACCGACGCGGGTGAACGACAAGGTGTTGACGACGAGCTGCAGTCCTTTCTCGATCAGCTCGCCCGCCGCCGCCGGCAGCGCCCGGGGCCGCGGCTCGAGCCGCAGCTGGCCGAGCAGGAACCACAGGCCTCCCGCCGCCAGAAGCAGGTAGCCGCGCTCGAACACCCAGCTCGCCGCCAGGCCCAGGTAGAACGCGAGCAAGCCGCCCTCGCGCCAGCACCAGTCCGCCAGTTCGCCCCGCCAGTGGGCCTCGAGCGCGGCCAGCAGCTGGCCCAGCGTGAGCAGTCCCATGCCGCCGACCAGCGGCACCAGCAGGACAAGCAGCGGCTGCTCGAGCGGCCGGCTCCACAGCGGCGGCCACAGATGCTCGAGGGCGAACACGCTGCCATAGAGCAGCCCGAACAGCGCGGCGCTCGCCCCGCCAGCCATCAGCAGCCGGGCCATCGGCCAGCGCCGCAGCGCGATGCCCGCTGCGAGCAGCACCAGGCCCTGGCCGACGTCGCCGAACATATAGCCGAACATCAGCGGCACGACCAGGGCGAGCATCTGGCTAGGGTCGACCTCGTTGGCCGACGGCACGCCCAGCAGCCGACCGAAGGCCTCGAACGGCCTGGCCCAGCCGGGATTGCGCTGCACCAGCGGCGCGCAGGCGCCCGGCGGCGGCGGGCCCAGGCGCAGCAGCGCCCGCGCGCCCGAGCCCTGCAGCGCGCGCCGCAGGCCTTGGCCCTGCAGATCGTCGGTCCAGCCGCTGAGCCAGCTGAAGTTCTCGGTGGCGGGCAGCGCGTCCACCTGCTGCACGAACCAGCCCAGGCAGGCGACGTCGGCCAGCCGCTCGAGCAGCCGGTGGGACAGGCTCAACCGGTCCAGCAGGCCGCGCAGGCGCGCCAGCTCGGCATCCAGGGCCTGCAGGCGGGCCGCGGCAGCGGCCAGGCTTTGCCTGGCATTGCCGCGCGCCCAGTCGGGCACGGCCATGGCCCGCCCCTTGGCCGACGCGGCCTCGCGGGCCAGCGCAGCCAGGGCTGCGACAGGCCCCACGGCCAGCACGCCCTGCTCCTCTCCCAGGTCCACGCTCAGCAGCAGCGCGCCGCCCGCGGAGGGCCTGGGCGCTGTGCGCGGACGCAGCAACAGGCACGCCTGCAGCAGCGGGCCGGCACGGGCAGCGCGCCCGAAGTCGAGCGCGCCATCGCCGAGGCGGGCCCACAGATCGCGCCAGACCAGCGCGTCCAGGCGCTCCTTCTCCAGCCGCTCCAGCGCCTGTATCAGCGGATCGGCCTCGCGCCGCCAGGCTTCGAGCTGCTGCAGCACGTCCCGCAGCGTGAACGCAGGCGAAGCGTGCGGCGCGCCGGACGGGAGCTCCTGGCGCGGCCAGTAGCGCAGATAGCGGCGCGCCAGCACCTGGTATTGCGCGAGCGGCTCGCGCAGCCCGACCAGCGCGGCGCGGCTCGCGGCGGCGCGGATCTCGAGTTCCACCGCGCCGGTCCTGGCCAGGGCGGTCAGCACCCAGGCCACGTCGTCGTGCGCGACCAGCACCTCGAACCAGCGGGCCGGGCAGGGACGCAGGCTCATGACAGGAACCGTCCTTGCGGATAGAGCGCGCGCCCGACCAGGGCGGCGCGCAGCCGTTCCAGATCGAGCGCGACCAGCGCGAGATAGATGAAGGCCGCGGCCGCCTCGAACGCGGCGCCGCGGAACCAGCGCTGCAGGGTCTGCTGCAGGGCGCGGCGCAGCTCCCAGGCGCGCTCCGGCGCCATGCGCGCAAAACCCAGCAGGTGCGAGCGTATCAGCTGCGCCAGCCTCTCCAGCGAGCGCCTCTGCCCAGGGTCCATGAGGGGCCACAGGCCGCGCCACTCGGCCAGCCAAGCATCGGGCAACCAGCCCCCCTCTTGCCGCGCCGCCTGCCTCAGCCGCGCCATCGGGCCGGCGGGCCGGCCGTCCGGGCCTTCGGGGCTGGCCGACAACCAGGGCGCGAGGCTGTCGTCGCGGCGCATCCAGGGCCGAGGTTCCGCGCCACGCGCGAGTTGCTGCGCGACCGGCAGGCAGGCCAGTTGCGCGGTCCAGCGCACGGCCGGGCCCCACTCGCGCGGCAGCCAGCCGGCCACCTCGTCGATCAGCGCCCGCAGCACGGCGCGCAGCCGCGACTCCAGCTCGTGCACCGGGGTGGAGGGGGCGAGGCTGGCGACCCAGGGGCGCAGCGGCGTGCCGCGCGCCTGCTCCAGGTACAGAGCGAAATCCGCCACGCCGTCGAGTTGCTGCCAGACCTGAGGCTGCGGCCGTTCGCCGTAGCGCGCCTGGATGCGCGCCTGCGCATAGGCGAAATCGACCAGCGCGCTCACGCTGCGCTCCCGCTCAGGCGCGCGGCCAGGGCCTCGACCGCGGCCGCCATGCGCGCCTGCGTCTCGGGCGGGAGCGGGTGGGCGGCCAGCGCCTGCACCTCGGCATCGAGCCGGGCAAGCTCCACCGCTAGCCTGGCCCTGGCCGCGGCACGCATCGCGTCGATGCGCGCATCGGCGCGTTCGGCGATGCGCCTGGCGCTCAGCCTTGCCTCGGCCACGATGCGTGCGGCCTGCGCCTCGCAGGCCGCGACCGCGTCGCGGGCCTTGCTCTCGGCCTCGAGCACCCGCTCGATCGCGTCCTGCGCCCTCTGGTCGGCTGGGGCGTCCGGCCGCTGCGCCATGGCTCAAGACCTCGTCTGCCCGGGCGGGACGGCGATACCGGAGAAGTCGACGCTGCCGATGAACATGATCGGTCCTCTCAGTGTTTCAGCCGCAGCGTGTGGATCGCGCCCGCAAGCCTGACGATGTCCACGCCGCTTCAAGCATTGTCATCAAATCGGCCAGTCTGTCCAGACAGGCCCGGCGTGGCGGACGCGTCAGGCCAGCAGGTCGAAACCCTGCGTCTCCACGCCGACGAAGGCCTGCGTGAAGCCGGCCAGGGCCGCGTAGAAGCGCGCCCGGGGATGGGCCGCAATGGCCGCGCAGAGCGCGCCGAGCCAGGGCTGCACATGGGTGCTGAAGAACTTCTGCTGCTGCGCGAGCTTGGCCAAGGCGGCGTCCTTGCTGGCCGAACTGTGAGCCCCCACGCTTCGCTGCCCCCCAGGGGGGCTATCGCTGGCTAGGGGCGGCCCGTCGCCAGCCGAACTGTGAGCCCCCACGCTTCGCTGCCCCCCAGGGGGGCTATCGCTGGCTAGGGGCGGCCCGTCGCCAGCGATCAGGTAGCGCATGACCTCGCAGAGGTAGGCGATGTGGTCCTCGGTCTCGGGCATGGCCTCGTCGCGCGTCAGGCCCAGCGCCGCGAGATCGGCGCGCAGCCGCGCCAGGGGCTTCTCGTTGAGAAAGCCGCTGAGGTAATGCGAGCCGTAGAGGTAGACCTCGGGCTTGCCGACGCCGCCGAACAAGGCCTCGTACTCGGCCGCCACGGCCGCGTCGTCCTGCGCGCGCGCCGCGCCCACCAGGGCGCGCCAGGGCGCCTCCAGGAAGCCGCCAGCGGCCGGCGCCTCGGTCACGGCCACGCGCAGCCGGGCCAGCAGCTCGGCCGAGGGCGGCGCGTAGTACAGGGCGGCCAGCAGGCCATAGAGCTCGGCACGCGCGACTTCCTCGTCGAGGGCGGGGCTGGCGGACAGGGGCTCGCTCATAGGTCGGTGATCCGGGATTCGTCCTGCGCCGTGTAGAGGTCGATCACGCGGCAGTCGCCGCACATCTTCAGGCGCTGCAGGGCCTCGCCCTGGAACATGGGGTGGCCGGCCAGCCGGCCCAGCATGGCCTCGATGGCCTTGTGCGTGCCGAAGGGCTTGCCGCAGCGCAGGCAGGCCCAGGGCTGGGCCTCGTTGAGCAGGCGTGCGGCCTGGCGCTCGGGCGTCAGCAGCAGACGCGGCTGCAACGCCAGCGCGTGCTCGGGGCAGGTCTTGACGCACAGGCCGCACTGCACGCAGTTCTTCTCGATGAAGCGCAATTGCGGCCGCTCGGGGTTGTCCTGCAGCGCGCCGGCCGGGCAGGCGCCGACGCAGCTCAGGCACAGCGTGCATTTCTCCTGGTCCACCACCACCGTCCCCAGGGCCGCGCCCGCGGCCGGCAGTGCGATCGCCTCGGGGCGTGCCTCGTTCGTCAGCGGTGCCTGGGCAATCAGGTGGTCCAGCGCCAGCTCCAGCGTGGCGCGCTTGTCCGCCAGCGCGGCAAAGCGCGCCGCCTGGGCCGGCCGGACCGGGCGCGCGCCGACCAGGGCCTGAAGCACGCTGTCGAGCGCGCTCGCGCTGGCCGCGCGCAGCAACTGCAGGTGCTGGCCGTCGTAGCCCAGGCCCTGCAGCAGGGCCTGGGCCTGGTCCATCTGGGCCTGCAGGCCGTCGAGGTACTGCGGCGCCTCCTCCTCGGTCACCAGCACCGCGACCTGCGCGGCGCCCCAGGCGATGGCGCCGAGCCACAGCTCCAGGCCGACGCTGGCCGTGTGCCACAGCGCGAGCGGGATCACGTTGGCCGGCACGCCCTGCGCGACGCCCAGCTGCGCGGCGCGGCCCAGCTCCTCCACCAGGGCTTGGCCCCGCCCCTGGCTGTGCAGCAGCAGCACGGCGTCGCGCCCACCGGCCGCCGCGTAGGCGGACAGCAGGGTCTTGATCCGCGCGCCCTGCTCGTTCGCGCGCGGATAGGCGTAGCCCAGCGCGCCGGTCGGGCAGACCGTGGTGCAGGCGCCGCAGCCCACGCAGAGGTGGGGGTTGACCTGGATCTGCTGTCTGCTCTTGTCACTGCGGATGGCTTCGGCCGAGCAAATGTCCATGCAGGCCTGGCAGCCCACGGTCTGGTTGCGGCTGTGGGCGCAGAGCCTGGGCTGGTAGGCGAAGAAGCGCGGCTTCTCGAACTCGCCCACCAGCTCGCGCAGCCTGAGCAAGGTCGCCGGGTCGCGCCCGTCCCAGCGGAAATAGCCCTGGGGCAGGGCATGCTGGTTGAAGGTCGGCGTGGCGCTGGCCGGGCGCAGGTCCAGCACCAGGTCGAAGCGCTCGCTCTGCGCGGCCGGCGCGCGCTCGAAGTCGATCGCCCCGGCCACCTGGCAGGCCTGCACGCAGGCGCGGTGCGCGCGGCAGGTGGCCAGGTCGACCTGGTAATCGAGGCCGATCGCGTTCTCCGGGCAGGCCGCCACGCAGGCGTTGCAGCGCGTGCACAGGTCCAGGTCGATGGGGTTGTCGGCCTCCCAGCGCAGCTCGAAGGCGCCCAGCCAGCCCGCGAGGCCCGTGATGCGCCCGCCCAGCACCGGCCAGCGCCGCGCCTGGGCGCCACCGGCCTTGCCGGGGCCCTGGGGGAACAGCGTGACCTCCAGCCCCTCGCCCAGCAGGGCGGCGGCGCGCTCGGCCGCGTCGAGCGCGCCTATGACCAGCAGCCGGCCCGCGCTGCGGTAGCTGACCGTGGGCACGGGATCGGGCTCGGGCAGGCGCGCGGCGGCCAGCAGTGCGGCGATCTTCGGCATGGCCTGCGACGCGTCGCGGCTCCAGCCGCCGGTCTCGCGGATGTTGACGAAGCGCACGACCGAGGTCGCGCCCTCGGTCTGCTCGGCCAGCTCGGTGAACAGGCGCTGTTCCTGGGTGCAGGCCACGACCAGGGGCTCGCCCGAGCGCAGGGCCTGCTGGAAGTCAGCGGTCTCGCGGCGGCACAACTGGCTGTGCGGCTTCAGGTCCTCATGCAGCGCCTGGCCCAGGGCCTGGGCGTCGAGCGGCATGGTCCGGTTGCAGTTGCAGATCAGGGTCGGCATGGTGGGGCGAGACGGCCTCGGCGCAGCGGTGGGTGGCGTCCGGCGGAACCCGGTCGCCATGGGTGGACTGTGCCACGGTTGACCGCGGCGGGTCATCCGCAACATCCCCAGGCCCTTCGGATGCCGGTGCCGCGGCCTCGGGCGGCTGCTCCTCGACCAGCTGCAGGAAGCGGGCGCTGGCCATCTGGCGCAGCAGGCTGGGCGGCAGCGGATCGGGCTGGGTGTAGTCGTCGATGTAGACGTCCAGGCCGTCCATCAGGTTGAAGCGCGGATCGGCGAACAGCTTCCTGAGCGCGGCGTTCCTCACCTCGGGCGCGACGCCGCGCGCGAGGAAGGGTTTGAAGTCGGCGTCGGGCGTCAGCGCCTGCACGTCATCGAGCGTGGGCGTGGGCGGCTGCGGCTCGACTGCGGCGGAGGCCAACGGCTCGGGCTCTGCCGGATCGGGTGCAGCAACCGGTGGCGCGGATTCGTCGAGCGCGCGGCCGGCGCGCGCCTCGGCCTTGCGGCGCGACCAGCGATCCATAAATCCTTCGCTCATGTGACGCCCCCCACGCTCGGCACTCGCGTGTCCTCGCTGCCCCCCGAGGGGGCCTTCGCGCCTTGGGGCGGCCCGGCGGCGCTCATGGCCCCTCCCCCTGGCCCGGCCCTAAGCGCTTGCCCGTGCTGACCGAGGCCGGCTGGCCGAACCTGTCCTGCAGGCCCTGGAAGCTCTGCGGACGCTGGCGGCGCCGCGGCTCGGGCGCGTAATGGGCCTCGGCGAAGGCGCGCATCCAGGCCACGACCGCGGGCGGCGCCGGCAGCTGCTCCACCGTCTCCTGCGCGTCCAGCCAGCGCCCGGCCTCGTGGTAGCTCAGCGAGACCGCGGCCGGCCGCGCGATAGCCTCGTCGGCCAGCGAGGCCTGTTCCTCCATGCGCCAGAGCACGAACCAGCAGGGCGCGGGCGAGCTCGCGTTGAGAAAGTAGCCTTCGGCCTCGTCCCTGAACAGCTGCACCCTGAAGCCAGGGTGCAGCCAGCGCTGCCCGTTCTCGTCCTGCGCGAGCAGGCGCGGCGCCTCGCCCTGGCCCGGCGCCTGCGGCAGCACCTGGTCCAGCACCCAGCGCCAGGGCTGCCAGCGGCTCATCGGCCCGGCGACGCGCTCGCGGCGCATCACCACGGCCACCTGAAGACCGGGGCGCGGCGGTGTCATAGGGCCCCCACGCTTGCCACTGTGCGGCCCGCGAGGTCCAGCCGAAGCGGCGCGCCACGGCGCAGGATGCCGACCACGGCCAGCTTCTCGCGCCCCAGCAGCAGGCCGGCGGCCTGGCGCGCCATATCGTCGACGACGACGCACAGCTGGGCGCTGCCGTAGAGGCAGGTGCGCGCGGCGGGGGCTTCATCCATGCTCGACTCCCGATGCCAAGGTCCGCCTGCCAGTGTACTGGCGCGTGCCCTGAAAGTCCTGCCGCGCCGGCCGTGATTGAGGCCAAGAGGATTGCATCGGACAATAGGGGGCCGACCTTCGGAGATGTCTTCATGGATGAACGAAGCGACCGCACCGCGCATGCGACGCCAGGCGCGCCGAGCCTGCGCCCTGGCGACGCTCTGATCGTGGTCGACGTGCAGCGCGACTTCCTGCCCGGCGGGGCGCTGGCCGTGGCCGAGGGCGACCAGGTCGTGCCCGTGCTCAACCACTACATCGCGCGCTTCGAGCAAGCCGACCTGCCCACGGTGTTCACACGCGACTGGCACCCGCGGGACCATTGCTCGTTCCGCGCCCAGGGCGGGCCCTGGCCACCGCATTGCGTGGCGGACAGCGCGGGGGCCGCCTTCGCGCCCGGCCTGGCCCTGCCGCCATCGGGCCACTTGGTGTCCAAGGCCACCACGGCCGAGGCCGACGTCTATTCGGGCTTCCAGGGCACGGGGCTGGCGGACTGGCTGCGCGAGCGGGGCTGCCGGCGCCTGTTCGTCGGCGGCCTGGCCACCGACTACTGCGTGCGCGAGACCGTACGCGACGCGCTGGCCGCAGGCTTCGCCGTGGTGCTGCTGCGCGATGCGGTGCGCGCGGTCGAGGTCCAGCCCGGCGACGGCGCGCGCGCCGAGCAGGCCATGCGCGAGGCCGGCGCCGCCAGCGCCACGCTGCAAACCCTGGACGAGGTCCCGCCGTGAGCGACATGGGCGACAGCGCCCTGCTGACTGACCTCTACGAGCTCACCATGCTGCAGGCCTATTTCGACGAAGGCATGCAGGAGACCGCGGTGTTCGAGCTGTTCGTGCGCGGCCTGCCCGCCGAGCGCAACTTCCTCATGCTGGCCGGCATCGAGCAGGCCCTGCAGTACCTCGAGCAGCTGCAATTCTCCGAGGCCGAGCTGGCCTGGCTGCGCGCCAGCGGGCGCTTGCGCGCCGACTTCGTCGATTGGCTGCGCGCGCTGCGCTTTTGCGGCGAGGTGCACGCCATGCGCGAGGGCACGCTGTTCTTCGCCGACGAGCCGGTGCTGCGCATCACGGCACCGATAGCCCAGGCGCAGCTGGTCGAAAGCCGGCTGATCAACCTCGTTAACTACGCCTCGCTGGTCGCCAGCAAGGCCGCACGCTGCGTGCTGGCCGCGCCGGGCCGGCTGCTGGTGGACTTCGGCCTGCGCCGCGCCCATGGCGCCGAGGCCGGGCTGCTCGCCGCGCGCGCCTGCTACCTCGCGGGCTTCGCCGGCAGCGCCACGGTGCTGGCCGGCCAGCGCTTCGGCATCCCGGTGTTCGGCACCATGGCCCACGCCTACATCGAGGCGCACGAGCTCGAGGCTCAGGCCTTCGAGCGCTTTGCCGCCTCGCAGCCGGGCCAGGTGACGCTGCTGATCGACACCTACGACACCGAGGCCGCCGCGCACAAGGTCGTGGCGCTCGCGCCTCGCTTGCGCGAGCTGGGCGCCCATCTGGTCTCGGTGCGCCTGGACAGCGGCGACCTGGCCGAGCACGCGCGGCGCGTGCGCGCCATCCTGGACGCGGGCGGCCTGGCCGCGGTGCGCATCTTCGCCAGCGGCAACCTCGACGAAGCGCGCCTGGCCCAGCTGCTGGCGGCCGGCGCGCCGATCGACGGCTTCGGCGTCGGCACCCATCTCAGCACCTCCGCCGACGCTCCCGCGCTCGATGCCGTCTACAAGCTGCAGGCCTACGCCGGCCGGCCGCGGCGCAAGCGCTCCGAGGGCAAGGCCACCTGGCCCGGCGCCAAGCAGGTCTACCGCCGGCAGGACGCCGACGGGCGCCTGGCCGGCGACCGGGTCGCGCTGGCCGACGAAAACCCGCCCACCCAAGCCCAGGCCCTGCTGCAGCCGGTCATGCGCGACGGCCGGCGCCTGGCGCCGGCCGAGCCCCTGGACGCGCTGCGCCAGCACGCCGCCGCCCAGCTGGCCGCCCTGCCCGCGCCGCTGCGCCGGCTCGAGGCCGCCGCGGACCGCTACCCGGTGGAGATCTCGCAGGCCTTGCAGGCGCTGGCGGCGCAGCTGGATCGCATGCCGCACTGAAGCCGGGCCGCTCCGTGGCGAACCCAGAGCGCACGGCATGCGCGACCTCCCGCACGCCGAACACGGGCATGCTTGGAAAAGCTATCCGCGCTTGATCAGGCGCACGATGAACAGCAGCACCACCGCGCCCAGCGTCGCGACCACGATACTGCCCAGCAGCCCGCCGCCGGCCGAGACGCCGAGCGAGCTGAAGATGAAGCCGCCGATCAGCGCACCCACCACACCGACGACCAGATCGCCGACCAGGCCGAAACCGCCGCCCTTGACCAGCTGACCGGCCAGCCAGCCCGCCACGAGGCCGACGAGGAGAAACCAGATGAAGTTCATGTCAAGCTCCCGGGTTGGCCAGGCTGGCCCTTGTTCGATCAGCGTAGCAGGAGCGCGCAAGTCAGGCAAACTACGGGTGCCGGCCAGGGCCTGTCAACGCCCCTTGCACTTGACCTCTTCCTTGAAGGTCTCCCGGCTGGCCTCCAGCTTGATCTTGCACGGGCCGTCCCAGAACTCGTCCTTCCACTCGCCGCGCCAGGTGGCGCCGACCCCCCCCTTGCACTTGACCTCGCGCTTGAACTCGCCCGGCTTGGACTCGACCTTGACCTCGCAAGGCCGCTCCCAGTAGGGATCGCGCCAGGCCTGCTGCCACCACCCCCGGTGCGCATCATCGCCATAGGCGAGCGCAGGCAGCAGGGCGCCGGCCGAGGACAAAAGCAAAGCGAGGAAAACCGTGCGGGTGGACATGGGAGGATTACGTGACAGCGCGAGCGTAGCGCCGTGGCCGAAGCGACGAGGTAAGCGAACGCAAGAAAGGTCGCAGTTCATTGCCGGTGCGGGCTGTGCGGGCGGGCTAGCAGAACAGCGATTCAGAGAAATTGGCCTCGCCCTCGTAACGGCAGGCCAGGCCCGTTGCCTGCAGCAGCAGCTGCGAGCGGTTGGCGAACGCAAGCTCCAGCGTGACGGGGCCGGCGCAGGACGAGGGCAATGCCAGCTGCGAGGCCCAGCGGCCACCGAACTGCGCCCGCCCCTGGGCAATGCGTCCCAGGAATTCGCCGCTTGGCCGCGGCAACGCGGCCCCCGGCAGCCAGAGCTCGACCCGTCGCGCAAAGCCCGGCGTGGGCCTGGTGCCCGCCTCGCTGCGCAGCACATGGGCGGCGGACAGGCGGATGCGAACGCCATCGCCCAAGGACGAAACCACGGACACCTCGCTGTCGGCGAGGACGAGTACATGCATCACGGGCTTGCCTCTGCGGTCGACGCCTCGCTCGCAAAGCGAAGCCGGTTTCCGTTCCTAAAGCGCACGCCCGTTGAAATGCTTGACGCGCAAGGACTCCAGCTCGACGCCCTCCAGGCAACGGACGTTGATGGCCGCCATGGCCTGGCCATCGGGGCCCACGCCCTCGCCGAAGGGATGGATGCCGCAGCGGGGGCAGAAGCGGTGCTGTATCACATGCTTGTTGAACAGGTAGCTGCCCATGTCCTCCGGCGGGGTGAGCAGGCGCAATTTCTCGCGCGGCACGAACCAGAGCAAGGAGCCCTTGCGCTGGCACATGGAGCAGTTGCAGGACAGCACCTCACCGATCTCGCCCTCCACCTCGAAGGCGATCCGGCCACAGTGACAACTGCCTCGGTACTTCATGTTCTACCTCCTGAAACCACGCTCATGGGTGATGCCCGGCGCGCCGCAGCACGACATGGCTGGCTTTCTGCGACGCCACGAACTGCACGCATTCATAGCCCAGGGCGCGCAGGTCAACCCCCTCGAACAACCGCTCGCCCTGCCCCAGCAGCACCGGCGCGATGGCGATGTGCAACTCGTCGACCAGGCCTGCACGAAGGTACTGCTGTAGGGTGTGGGGCCCGCCGCCGATGCGCACGTCCAGGCCCTGGGCCGCCTCGCGCGCACGGTCCAGCGCCTCGTGGATGCCGCCGGTGACGAAGTGGAAGCTCGTGTGGCCGTCCATCCGTATGGTCGGGCGCGCGTGGTGGGTCAGGACGAACACCGGCACGTGAAACGGCGGGTTGTCTCCCCACCAGCCTTTCCAGCTCATGTCGGGCCAGGGGCCGCGAACCGGCCCGAACATGTTCCGGCCTATGATCCAGGCGCCGATGTCCCTGAAGCCCCGCGCGGCGAAGTCGTCATCGATGCCAGTGCTGCCGCCATCAGCACCGAACAGGGCTTGCTGGAAGGTGCGCGTGGGGAAGGCCCATTGATGCAGGTCCGCCCCGCCCAGGCCGAGCGGGTGAGTCATGTCCTGGCCCGGCCCCGCGCCGAAGCCATCGAGCGAGATGGTGAAGCTCTCGACCCGGACCCTCGTCATCGCCATGCCTCTAATCCGGAATCTCGGCCTCGACCAGCTGCGCCAGCAGCACCAGCGACTCCTGCCAGCCCAGGTAGCAGGCCTCGACGGGAATGACGCCGGGTATCCCTTCCTGCACCACGCTGAGCTCGGTGCCGCAGGACACCTGCTTCAGCGAGATCGTGGTGCGCATCTCGCCGGGCAGGTTGGGGTCGTCGAAGCTGTCCGTGTGGCAGATGCGCTCGTTGGGCACCAGCTCCAGGTACTCCCCGCCGAAGGAGTGGCTGGCACCTGTGGAGAAGTTGGTGAACGACATCCTGTAGCTGCCGCCGACCTTGGCCTCCAACTGGTGCACCTTGCCGGTGAAGCCGTGCGGCGGCAGCCATTTGGCCATGGCGTCGGGATCGAGGAAGGCCTCGTAGATGCGCTGCGGCGGCGCACGCAGCACGCGGTGCAGGCGGACGGTGCCTGTGGCCATGATCACGCTCCCTTTCTTGTGCCCGCGGCACGCTGGATGGGGGCTACAAGCATAGTTCAGATCGGCGCGGCACGATAATCAAAGCTGGAGAATGCCACCATGCCCTGCCGCCCATCCCCCACCTCGCCCGATGCCGCACTGGCCGAAGAAGGACCGGTGGTGACCGCCATCCGTGCCGCTTGGCCCGATGCGCTGGCCGTCTACGCCTTCGGCAGCCGGGTGCAGGGCACTGCCCGGCCCGACAGTGACCTGGACCTGGCGGTGCTGGTCCCGGGCTATGCCGAGCCGCTCAGGCTGTGGGAGCTTGCGGGCCAGCTCAGCGAGCGGCTGGGCTGCGAGGTCGATCTGCTGGACCTGCGCGCGGCCAGCACTGTGATGCAGCACCAGGTGCTGACGCAGGGGCAACGCCTGTGGGGCCAGGCCCTGGAGGCCGGGCTGTTCGAATGCTTCGTGCTCAGCGAAAAACTGGCACTGGACGCCGCGCGCGCAGGCCTGGTGTCCGACATCGAGAAGAAGGGGAAGGTGTATGGCCGATGACGTGCTGCTCAACAAGGCCGCGACCATAGAGCGCTGCGTGGCCCGCGCCAGGGAGGAATACGCGGCGGCCGGCGCGCAATTCGACACCGACTACACACGCCAGGACGCAGCCGTCCTGAACATCCAGCGCGCCTGCGAAGCAGCCCTGGACATGGGCCAACACCTGGTGCGGCGCGAAAAGCTGGGCCTGCCCCAGAGCACCCGCGACCTGTTCGACCTGCTGGCCAAGGCCCACTGGATCGAAGTGCCCCTGGCCGAGGCGCTGAAGAAGATGGTGGGCTTTCGCAATATCGCGCTGCATGAATACCAGCGATTGCTGCTGCCGATCACCGTGAACGTGATCACGCAGCATCTGGACGAATTCCTGGACTACAGCGCGGCCATCCTCAGGCGCGATGCGCAAGGCGCCTGATGCCGGGCGCCCGGCTCAGCAGTCGAGGGCATTGAAGCGCTTGCGCGCCTTGTAGAGATCCACCTCCGCCGCTGCGCGATCGGCCGGCGCCGCCACGGCCGTCTGCTGCCTGAGCGCGGGGTTGCGCCGGGTCACGCTACGTAGCAGAATCTTGCGAACCCTTTTTCCAGATCTGCGATCAGGTCCACTGGATCTTCCAACCCTATGTGCAGTCGGACCAGATGACCTGCTTCGTCCCACTTAGTGGCGGTGCGCATTTTTCGTGGATCCACGTTCATGGCCAGACTCTCGAAGCCACCCCAGGAATAGCCCAGGCCAAAGAACTCCAGGCCGTCGAGCAGCGCTTCCACGGCCTCAAATGGCGCCTCTTTGGTTACGAACGAGAACAGACCGCTCGCGCCTTGGAAATCCCGACGCCATAGCTCATGTTGAGGGTGTGACTCCAGCCCAGGGTGGATCACACGCGCGACGTCGGTTCGCATTTCCAACCAGCGTGCGACCGCGAGTGCGCTTTCCTGGTGACGCGCAAGCCGCATCCCCATGGTGCGCAAGCCGCGCAGGGCCAGATTCGCATCATCCGGCCCGACGTACACCCCGGCCTGAAACTGGTACGCCTTCAGTTGGTCCCAGGCGCGTGGGCCGGCCGCTACGGTGCCAATGAGCGCGTCCGAATGGCCCACCACGTACTTGGTGGCCGCCATCACACTGAGGTCGACTCCCATGGCCAGCGGCTTGAAGAACAGCGGCGTGGCCCAGGTGTTGTCCATGATGACCAGGGCGCCGCGACGGTGCGCGACCTCGGAGATGGCCGGTATGTCCTGGATCTCGAAAGTGTGTGAGCCAGGCGACTCGGTAAACACAGCCTTGGTATTGGGACGGAACAGCGCCTCGATGCCCGCGCCGACGCCCGGGTCGTAGTAGGTGGTCTCGAAGCCGAGGCGCTTGCCGGCCGTGTCGCAGAAATGGCGCGTGGGTGCGTAAACACTGTCGGGCACCAACAGGTGGTCACCCGCGCCCACCACGGCCAGGATGGCCGCCACGCAAGCGGCCAGCCCGGACGGGCAAAGCACGCTGCCTTGTGCGCCTTCGAGCGCATTGATCGCCTCGGTGAGCGCTTCCGTGGAGGGGTTGTTCCAGCGGCCGTACTGGTAGCGCTGATTGCCCGACTTCATCGTCGCCACGTCAGGAAAGACCACCGTGGAGCCGCGGTAGATGGGCGGGTTGACGAAGCCGTGGTGGTCTTCCGGATGAGAACCGGCGTGAGCCAGAACCGTGTTGAGTCCAAGTTTGTCGAAATCAGTTTTCATTAAAGGTTGTCCTGTTGTTGGAGCAGATACGCCATCAGTTCAGCAAGGAGCGCTTGCGCGCATAGGAGAAATAGACCGCGAGACCCAGCAGAAGCCAGATGCCGAAGGCAATCCAAGTCGTGGCCTGCAGGAAGGTCATCAGGGTGATGCAGAACCCGATCGCCAACAGAGGCACGATGGGGACCGCCGGACAACGAAAGGCGCGCGGCAGGTCAGGGCGAGTCTTGCGCAGCACGATCACGGCCACCGCGATCAAGCTGAAGGCAGCGAGCGTCCCGATGTTGATCAGCTCGGCCAGCACATTGAGAGGCACGACCGCCGCGATCAGGCCGAAGAAGATGCCGACGAGCCAAGTGGCAAAGAGCGGCGTTCCGAAGCGGGGGTGGACCCTGGAAAACCGTCGGGGCAGCAGGCCGTCGCGCGACATCGCGAAGAGGATGCGGGTCTGACCGTAGATCATGACCAGGATGACCGTGGTCATACCGAGGATGGCGCCCAGATCAACGAAGCCGGCGAACCAGTTCTCGTTGGCGCGCTGCAAGGCCAGCGACACGGGGTGGTCCACACCAAGAAAATCACGGTAGGGCACGATGCCCGTCATGATCAGCGAGACCGCGACATACAGCACGGCACAGATCGCCAGCGAACCAATGATGCCGATAGGCAGGTCGCGGTCGGGGCGTTTGACTTCCTCGGCGGCAGACGAGACGGCATCGAAGCCGATGAACGCAAAGAACACCAGTGCGGCTGCGCTGAAGATCCCGTTGGCGCCGTAGGGAGCGAAAGGCTGCCAGTTGACGGGCTGCACATGCTTGTAGCCCACGATGATGAACAACAACACGACAGCGACCTTGATGACCACCAGCAGGTTGTTGACTTTCGCCGACTCCTTGATCCCGATGGAAAGCATGGCGGTCAGTGCCAGCATGATCAGGAAGGCTGGCAGGTTGAACCAGGTTTCGACACCGGGAATCGCACCCGGCGCCGCGGACAGCACCTTGGGCAGGGCGATGCCGAAGCCGCTCAGCAAAGACTGGAAGTATCCTGACCAGCCTACGGACACCGCGGAGCTCGCCAGCCCATATTCGAGCATCAAGTCCCAACCAATCATCCAGGCGATCAGCTCACCCAATGTGGCGTAGCTGTAGGTGTAGATCGACCCTGCCACGGGAAACGACGAGGCGAATTCGGCATAGCACAGCGCGGCGAAGGCGCAGGCCATGGCCGCGATGACGAAGGATACGGTCAGCGCCGGCCCGGCAGTCAGCGCCCCCGTGCCCGTGAGCACGAAGATGCCAGTGCCCACGATGGCGCCGATGCCGATCAGTATGAGATCGAAGGGCCCGAGGACTTTCTTCAGACCATGGATGGATTGGGCGCTCGCGACCAGGTCGTCGAGATTTTTGGTACGAAACAGGCTCACATATGTCTCCAGTTGAATCGTTGTACTTGCCGGGCGCGCCACGCGGTTGAAGCGTGGCGCCAGGCCGACGGAGGTCACCGGCACGAGAACCGCCGATGCATCCAACTGAAAATTCTGTTCTTATTGTCGAGAAATTTGATTTCCAATATTTCTATAACAGTCTTGTTTTGGTTAATAATATTAGCCTGCATCGAGCTTCGGAAGGCGCCGCCATATATCAGGAGACGGATACCAGCCCGAGGTGACCGCAGGCGGGCCGGAAAGCTCGACGTTCCAGTGGCCAGCCCTTGGGTTCGGTTTGGCCCGCTTATGCCTACCGATGGAGGAAGTGAAATGGTGGAGTTGGACAACACGGATCGCACGATCCTGCAGCTTCTGCAGGCCGACGGTCGGCTGGCCAACACGGAGATCGCGTCCCGTGTGGCACTGTCACCTCCAGCATGCTGGAAGCGACTCAAGCGCCTGGAGGAGAAAGTAATTCGGGGCTACCACGCCTCGCTGGAGCCTCGGGAGTTGGGATTGGGGCTGTTCGCGTTCATCAGCATCATGCTCGACAACCATTCCGAGAAGGCGATGAACCGTTTCGAGAGCGGCGTGATGGCGCTGCCGAACGTCGTCGCCTGCCACAATGTCTCAGGCAAGTACGACTACTTGCTGCAGGTGGTCGTGAGCGACATGGCCGCTTTCCATGAACTGGCCATGCACAAGATCCGCACGCTGGGCAATATCAAGGAGATGTACACCGGCTTCTCGCTCAAGGAGATCAAGCGGTCAACGAGCCTGCCGTTGTGACCTCATGGGCGAGGAGACTCCGAACTGCGGGTGCGTGTGGTCATCTTCTTCTGCTTGGTTGTGCTTACCGAAGCCAGGGGGCTATCCAATGCCTCGGCCTCGACCTCCTCGAACAGCCACTCCCGGAACGCTTGCACGATGGGCCGATCCAACGCAGAAGGCTGGCACACCACGAAATAGGCGAAGGGACAAGGCATTTCCACATCGGAGGCGATAGCCAGTTTTCCGGCTTGCAACTCAGCTTGCACCAGTTGAGGACAGGCAAGTAGCAAGCCCTGGCCTGTGACGGCGGCTTCCAGTGCGAGTAGCCCGTTGCCGAAGCGCTGCTCGCGCAGCGAGGCCGGGACCGAAATGCCGGCATGCTGGAACCATTGAGGCCACCCGAAGCGCTCCGGTGAGCGGTAGGCTGTGCTGTCGCTCAGCAGTTGCTGTTTGAGCAGTGCGTGTGGTGACGCGAAGGGCAACGCTTTGCCACCGGGGGGTGAGCAAACAGGGACCAACGACACCGCCAACAGGCGCCGCGCATCAAGTTCCGCATATTCTCCGTAGCCAAAGCGGACGGCCAAATCGATGCCCGCGCGGCGAAACGTGGTTGGTCCAGTCGGCCCGCCGCGTGCCGTATCAACGGAGCTGAGGCTGGCCTGAAGGCGCACTTCCGCTTCCGGGCAACGCGCATAGAAGCGGTGCAGGCGAGGCACCAGCCACTTGGTTGCGAACAAGGGCTCTGCGCACACGGTAATGACCCAACGTGCCTCGCTGTGGGCGCGGATCTGCTCCACGGCTTCTGCCAGGGCGGAGAAACCGTCTTGCAATGTCGGTAGCGCCGCCTTGGCCGCCGGCGTCAGACTGACCTTGCGATGGTGGCGGACGAACAGCTCGACGCCGAGATGTTCTTCCAACGCCTTGATCTGGTGGCTGATCGCAGCCGGCGTGACGTGCAGTTCCTTGGCAGCGGCGGCGAAGCTCTGCGTCCTGGCTGCGGCTTCGAAGTACGACAGCGCGATGAGCGGTGGCAGGCGCTTGGCGCTGGTTGGCAAGGGCCATGTCCGGCCATCATCCTGCGGCGGGCAAGCGCGAACTGCGTTGTCATCAGCCACGGCCACACCTTGCTCCGCCGCAATCGCGTCGCGTTGGCGTTGGTGCTGAGTCGACGGAGCAGGCTTGCGCATGGAGGCATAGCTTACTTGACGTTGGCCACCTCGTGGACTGCCAGCATCCGGGCAAAGCTGCGCAACACCGGTTTCTCGATCAGCTTGCCCTTGTAAACCAGCAAACCGCCGTCGCATTGCGCGAAGGCCTCGATCACCTGCCGAGCGTGCTCTACGCTGGCCGCATCGGGCGTGAACGTGGCGTTGATGTCGGGGATCTGTTTGGGGTGGATCGCCCCTTTGCCGGTGAAACCCAGCTCGGCGGAGAGCGCCGCCTCGCGCAACATGCCTTCGCGGTCTTCCAGGTCCAGGTAGGGCACGTCGATCGCGTCCAGGCCGGATGCGGCGGCGGCATGCACGATGCGAGAACGTGCGTACTGCAGCGCCATCCAGGTGGACTTGCAGCGTAGGTCGGCGGCCATGTCCACTCCGCCGAAGAACAAGGCTTCGATGCGGTCGCTGGAGCGGCCGATCTCGTAGGCGGCTTCCAAGGCCTCGTTGGTCTCGATGATGACGTGCAGGCGAGTCGGCAGCTTGTATTCGGTGAGCAGATCGCTGAGGTTGCGCACCTCCTCCGGCCCTTTGACCTTGGGCAGCATGACGGCCGGGATGGGCTCAGGTGCTTGCAGCAGCGCCTGCACGTCCATCATGCCTTCGGTCGTGCGCAGGCAGTTCAGGCGAATGATGCGTTCCACCCGCTCTGGGCCTTCGGCCGTGGCCAAGTGTGCAAAGGCTTGCTGGCGCGCATGGGCCTTGTCCTTGGGAGCGATGGCGTCTTCGAGATCGACACAGACGATGTCCGTCCCGCAGGCCAGGGCCTTCGGGAACATGTCGGGCCGGTTGCCCGGCGCAAAGATAAAGCTGCGGCGGGCTCGGATAGTTTTGTCAGTCGTGAACAAGAGAATCGCTCCAATCAAAGGTTGTACAAATACTAATGTGAAGAGTGCCTGCGGGTGATATGGGACATCGACCTGAGGCGCATCGGCCATCGGGTTGTCTCATGTCTTTGATGCGCAGCTAGAAACGTGGCAGATCGGCATGAGGCAACTCACCGCGGCGTATGTGCATGCCGCCGAATTCGGCGCAGCGATGCAGGGTGGGAATGGATTTGCCCGGGTTGAGAATCCCATGGGGGTCGAACACAGCCCGAATCCCATGGAACACATCCAGTTCATCGGCCGAGAACTGCCAGCACATCCCATGCAGCTTCTCGGTGCCGATGCCATGCTCGCCACTCACCGTGCCGCCCGCAGCGAGCGCGGTTTGCATGATGGCGTCCGCGAGCGCCATGGCACGGTCTTCCTCGCCGGGGATATCGCTGTCGTAGCGCAGCACCGAATGCAGGTTGCCGTCGCCCGCATGAAAGGCCTGTACGACGTCGATGCGGCGCTCCCGGCCCAAATGCATCACCTTGTCCAGAACCTGGCTCAGTGCATGGCGCGGCACTACGCAATCGGCCACGTAGACATCGCGCGCGGTTCGCAGCAGCGCCGGCAGGACGTTCTTGCGCGCAGCCCACAATTGGTAACGTTGCGCTTCGTCGTCGGCGTGGCGAACTTCCAGTGCGCCCAGGGTTTCGAAGATGCTGCTGACGCGGCATGTTGCGTCAGCGATATCGATGAGCTCGCCGTCCAGCTCGCACAGCAGTGCGCCGCCGGCGTCGATGCGCAAGGCGAGTGCGGGTGAATAGCCGTCGGCTGTCTGCAGCGAAGCCTGGTCCATAACCTCCAGCCCCGCCGGCATGATGCCGGCGGCGATGATTCGCGTTACGGCCTCGCAAGTCGCCTGCACGCTTGAAAAGAAAGCCAGCAGCACGCGAACCGCCTTTGGCGCGGGCAGCAGCCGCAATCGGGCCTCGGTGACCAGTCCGAGCAACCCTTCGGAACCGTTCATCAGCGACAGCAGATCCAAACCCGCCTGATCCAGGCTGCCGCCGCCCAGTTCTAGCAGTTCGCCAGCACCAGTCACCACGCGCGCACCAACCACGTTGTTGACCGTTAGCCCGTACTTCACGCAGTGCACGCCACCGGCGTTCTCCGCGATGTTGCCGCCGATGGTGGAGGCGGCCTGGCTGGAAGGATCGGGTGCAAAGAAAAGCCCATGCGGCGCCGCCTGTTGCGACACCACCACATTGCGCACACCAGGCCCCGCCACGGCCTGCCGCGCTGCGGCGTCGATGACCAGCCGCTTCATCCTGTTGAGCGACATCACGATGCCTTCGGCCACCGGCATCGCGCCGCCGGACAGGCTGGTGCCTGCCCCGCGCGGGACGATGGCGATCCTAGCCTCGGCACAAAAGCGCAGTACAGCCAACACCTCGGATTCGTTACCCGGCAGCACCACCGCGCGCGGGCGCTGGCGCAGATGGAACAACGCGTCGCATTCGAACGGCGCAACCTCTTCGTCGCCGCTGAGCACCCAGGACGGGCCGACGATAGTCCTCAAGGATTCGAGAAATCCGTCGAGGCCGCTCGACTTCCGGTATGCGCCTTTCCGTCCCCATGCGTGCGTCGTCATGCCGCTTCTCCGCTGTCCACAGGCAGCCGCGCCTCGAGCAGCTCCAGCCAATGGTGTACGGCCACAGGACTGGTTTGCTGCAAATGCAGGATGCAGCCGATGTTGGCGGAGGCAATGCGCATGGGCAAACCAGCTGTCAAATGCCCGAGCTTGCGCTCGCGCAGGCGTCCGGCCAGCTCGGGCTGCAAAATTGAAAAGGTGCCCGCCGAGCCGCAGCACATGTGCGGTTCGGCAACTGGCGCGAGTTGGTAGCCAGCGCGCTTGAGCAAGGCCTCGACAGGCCCCTGGATGCGCAAGCCATGTTGTTGTGTGCACGGCGCGTGGTAAGCCAAGCGCTCTTCGCCCGGGGAAACAGGTTGCAGTGTGAGCGGCTGGCTCTCCCACAGATCTACCAGCAACTGAGCAGGGTCGCGCAGCATGGCGCTGATGCGGCGTGCCTTAGCTGCGTAGGCAGGATCATGCTGAAGCAAGTGGCCATAGTCCTTGAGCATCGCACCGCAACCGCTGGAACTGGCGACGATGGCCTCGGCGCCTTGGTCGAGCAGAGGCCACCACGCATCAATATTGCGGCGCATTGCGTTGGCCGTCTGGTCGGCTCCGCCCAAGTGCTGGCTCAAGGCGCCGCAGCAGCCAGTGCCTTCGATGCCCACGAGCGAGATGCCGAAGCGGTCCAGCAACCGGGCCAGCGCGGCGTCGTAGCCGGGCGCCAGAGTGGGCTGTACACAGCCGCGCAAGGTGAGGACGCGGCGTGCGTGGCGGGCACGAGGCCAAGCGCTGTGGGAAGGCCGTGGCGGGACTCTCGCCTTCAGCCTCGCTGGCAGCACGGGGCGGACACGCCACGCCAAACCCAGTGCCATCCGAACGAGCCGTTCGTTGGACAGGCTTCGCCGCAGGAGGCTACGCAGCCAGCGCTGGGCTGCAGGACGGGGCGCGCGGCGCTCGATCTCCTGGCGACCGATGTCGATCAAATGGCCGTATTCGACGCCAGAGGGGCAGGCTGGTTCGCAGGCGCGGCAGCTCAGGCAACGGTCAAGATGCTCGCGTGTCGTGGCGCTGGCCGGAGCGCCCTGCAGCATCTCGCGGATCAGATAGATGCGGCCGCGCGGGCTGTCCAGCTCGTGATCCAACAATTCGTAGGTGGGGCATGCAGCGGTGCAAAGTCCGCAATGCACGCAGGATTGGATGATGCGGCTGGCGTCGGCCGCGTCGACCTGCCCCTGCAACGAGTCTTCGAGTTCGATGCGCATCAGGCCGCCTTTTCGAGTGATGGATACATGCGTGCGCGATTGAAGACCCGGTGCGGATCGAAGATGTCGGACAGCTCGCGATGGATACGCCGAAGGGGCGGTGACAGTTCGGTGAAAACGCCCTGCGCGCGTTCAGCGCCGGTCGCGTGCGCCCAGAGGCTGGCATGGCCCCCATGGACGCGCGCCCAGGCCGCTATCTCGGCACCGGCCGCAGGCGGGGCCATCACCCAGCGCAAGGCACCGGCCCAGTCGATCGCTGTCGGGAACTGCGGCCAGGCGTGCGGTGCGTCACTGTTGACACTGACGCGCCACAGCCGCAGACCCGCGGTGGCCTGGAAAAAAGCCAGTGTCTGGTTGTTGAACGCCTGCCAGAACACCTGCGCGTCCGAAGGGGAAAGCTCGGTGCCGACATGGCGCGCAAGGAACTCCGCAACGCAGTCGTCCGAGCCGGAGCTGCGCAGATACAACTGGCCGTCAACATAGCTCGCTGCCGACAACAGCCCCGGCCCCACGGCTAGACGTTGCATCGTTTGCAACGCGGCTTCAGGCGCGGTCACGACGACGGTGGTACGCTCGACCATCGGGCGGGGAACGACCCGCAGAGAAACATCCAGAAGCAGCCCGAGGATGCCCAGGCTGCCCCCCATCAGCCGGGCGACGTCGAAGCCAGCGACGTTCTTCACCACTTTGCCGCCGAAGCGCAGCACGCGGGCCCGGCCATCCAGGAGGCGCGCGCCAATGAGATGGTCTCGCAGCGCGCCGGCAAACGGTCGTCGCGGGCCCGACCAGCCCAATGCCACGGCGCCGCCGATCGTGGAGCCAGCGCGCCGCGGCGGTTCAAAACCCAGCATCTGGCCGTGGCGGGCGAGTTCGGCGTCGAGTTCGTCCAGCGGCGTACCGGCGCGCACGGTCACCACCAGGTCGCCAGGGTCATACTCGACGATGCCCCGGTAACCTGCCGCAGACAAAGGCTCTCCGCGCAGCGGGCCACCGAAATCGCCCCGCGTCCCTGCACCTTCAAGGTTTAGTACGGTACGCGACGTAATCGCGGAACGGATTCGATCCTGCGCTACGTCAACCCAGCGTTCGCCCGAAAGCCCGGCGCAGGCGTCCGTGCGCTGATGCATCGACGACAGATTGGCCTCGATCATGGAGCCGCTGTTCCTTCCTTGAGCTGCTGGCGGAGCGCGAACTTCTGGACCTTTCCGGTCGCGGTGCGCGCCAGTGGCCCGAAAACGACCTTCTTGGGCACCTTGAAACGCGCCAGATGCGCGCGGCAAAAGGCGATGAGCTCTTCCTCGCCCAGCGTCGCGCCGTCGCGCAACTCCACGAACGCAGCCGGGACTTCGCCCCACTTGGTGTCGGCCATGGCCACCACGGCAGCGGACTGCACCGCGGGATGCCCCAGCAACGTGTCTTCGACCTCCAACGAAGAGATGTTCTCGCCGCCGGAAATAATCACGTCCTTTGAGCGGTCCCTGATCTTAAGGTAACCGTCAGGATCGACCACGGCAAGGTCGCCGGTGTGGAACCATCCGCCAGCGAAAGCCTCCTCGGTCGCCGCGGCGTTCTTCAGGTAGCCCTTCATGACGATATTGCCGCGGAACATGATCTCGCCGACGGTCTCACCATCATGCGGAATGGGTGCCAGCGTCTGCGGGTCCAGCGCGGCGACGGCCTCCTGCAGCGGATAGCGAACGCCCTGGCGCCCGTTGCGCTGGGCACGCTCCGTAGCCGGGAGAGTTGACCAGTCCGGCTGTTTGGCGCACACCGTCGCGGGACCGTAGGTCTCTGTCAGACCATACACATGCGTGAGGTCGATGCCAATGCGCTCCATGCGCTCGAACAAAGCGACCGGCGGCGCGGCGCCGGCAATCAGACCGTTCACGCGGTGCTCGATGCCGTCGCGCTGCTGTGCGGGTGCATCGCCCAACATGGCGTGCACGATAGGAGCGCCGCAGTAGTGCGTGACCCCGTGCCTGCGGATCAGGTCAAAGACGACCGCGGTGTCGATGCGGCGCAGGCACACGCTGGTGCCCGCGACGGCGGCCAGCGTCCAGGGGAAACACCACCCGTTGCAATGGAACATGGGCAGCGTCCACAGGTAGACGCAATGGGCGGGCAGGCCCCAGGACAACACATTACCCACGGCATTGAGATAGGCGCCCCGATGGTGGGTCACCACCCCCTTCGGATTTCCCGTCGTGCCCGACGTATAGCCCAGCGCGATCGCATCCCATTCATCGTCGGGCATCGATCCGGCGAACTGCGGATTGGCCGCTTCCAGGATCGCCTCGAATACCGCTTCACCAATCAAATTTCCATTGGCGACAGCGGCATCCGGGACGTCGATGACGCGGGGTTTGGGCCCATTCAGCAGCGCGAGTGCCTGCGTGATCACCTCCGCGAACTCAGGGTCGGTGATCAGCACCTTGGTCTCGCTGTGATCCAGCATGAAGGCGATGGCTTCGGCATTCAGCCGCACGTTCATCGCATTGAGTACGGCGCCCGCCATGGGCACGCCGAAGTGCGCTTCGTACATGGCGGGCACGTTGGGCAGCATGGTCGAGACCGTGTCGCCCCGCGATAAGCCCATCTGCTGCAGCGCAGAAGCCAGCCGGCGGCAGCGCTCATGGACCTGTGCCCAAGAGTAAGTAAGCTCGCCGTAGACAAGCGCGGTCAGATTGGGATGGACGTCTGCTGCGCGTTGGAGAAAGCTCAACGGGGACAGCGGAACATAGTTGGCCGGTGTCCGGTCGAGGCCTTGTTGGTAGGGGTTGGTGCGGGTCATTGCTGTCTCCGGCAGGCGCAGTTCATCGCTGCACCTCGTTCACTGGAATCGCATCGAAAGCTGTCAGGAGCGCCAACGGGGCTGGCGCTTTTCAAGGAAGGCATCGATGCCCTCGCTGGCGTCTTCCTCCATCATGTTGCGTGCCATGACGTCGCCGGCGTAGGCGTCGCCGAGTGCCATCTGCCTCTGCCGGTAGAACATGGCCTTGCCATAGCGCACGGCTATGGGACTCTTGGCAAGAATCTCGGCTGTCTTACGCGCCACGGCGGCATCCAGTCCGCCGTCGGGCACCGCCTCGTTGACGAGACCCCAGTCAACCGCCGTGGGCTGCGTCGATGAAGCGCGCGGTCACCATCCGGTGTCGAACCATCCGCCAGCGAAAGCCTCCTCGGTCGCCGCGGCGTTCTTCAGGTAGCCCTTCATGAAGGAGCGCCAACGGGGCTGGCGCTTTTCAAGGAAGGCATCGATGCCCTCGCTGGCGTCTTCCTCCATCATGTTGCGTGCCATGACGTCGCCGGCGTAAGCATAGGCGTCGCCGAGTGCCATCTGCCTCTGCCGGTAGAACATGGCCTTTCCATAGCGCACGGCTGTGGGACTCTTGGCAAGAATCTCGGCTGTCTTACGCGCCACGGCGGCATCCAGTTCGCCGTCGGGCACCGCCTCGTTGACGAGACCCCAGTCAACCGCCGTGGCTGCGTCGATGAAGCGCGCGGTCACCAGCATGTCGAAGGCACGTTTGGGCGAAACGTTACGCGACAAAGCCACGGCCGGCGTCGAGCAGAAAAGTCCTACGTTGATGCCTGAGACGGCGAAGCGCGCCGTTTCCGCGGCAATCGCGAGATCGCAACTCGCCACGAGTTGGCAGCCCGCGGCCGTGGCAACCCCGTGGACACGCGCGATCACAGGCACTGGCAGTGCCTGGATGCCCTGCATCACGCGGCTGCAGCGGGTGAACAGCGCCTGGTAGTAGTCAAGGCGGGGCTGCCCGCGCATCTCACGCAGGTCGTGTCCGGCGCAAAACGCCTTGCCGGCGCCTGCCAGCACAACACAACGCACGTTCGCATCCGCGCTGATCATGCCGAGTTCACGCTGCAATGCGTCCAGCAGGTCTTCGGACAGGGCATTGAACTGCAGCGGTCGGTTCAGATGCAGCGTGGCGACCCCATCCTTGTCTTCCCTAAGTAAGGGGGCGGGGGGGCGATCTGTACTCATGGCAATGCCTCCGATCGTGATCGTGCGAGCCGAGTCAGGCCGTGGCCGTCTCGGTCACTACCGTCACTCGGGCCTTGAGAGAGTTGGCAATGAAGCAGTTCTTGTGGGCGCCAGCATGTAGGCGAGCCAAAGCTGCGGCATCAGGCATTTTCTCTCCACCAAACGTGATTTTGGGTGAGAGCTCGATCCGGGTGATAGTCATTCCTTCGCCCTCGACTTTTTCGAGATAGCCGATGGCGTTGTCCTGGTACTGCTCCACGCGAAACTTTTGGAATTCCGCGATGGCAAGGAACGTCAACATGTGGCAGCTCGCCACCGCACTCACCAGCATCTGCTCGGGATCTGCACAGGCGGGATCGCCCTTGTATTCGACGGAGGCAGAAACGTTGACGGATTGCCCACCATTGAGCAACGCTTCATGGTTGCGTGAATAAGTGCGCTCATCAAGGGGGTGTGGGACGCGTTGCCATTGGATGCTGGCTTCGTGTTGGGACATGAGGACTCCTGTTCAATGTCAAGAAGATTCGAGCTTGTCAGAGCGCGCAGAAGCGTTCTCCGGACCTTCAAATCGTAGGCGTTAGTGCCAACCAGGTAAAACGATGTTTTGTAAGCCAATTGCTTAGCAAAAGTAACCCTAACGAATTTGCAACTTACACATCCTCCAGTAACCATCGCCTTTCTTCAATTACAAAGCCTAATGCTGCAATCTCAGCGACCTGCTGACGGCATACAAGCTGTCGACGCGGCTGCACGTCATCATTGAAACCAACGAGGCACTGGAAGCGGCCCAAGAAATTGCACGCTCCAGTGATCGCATCGAAGCCTTGTTCTTTGGCGGCGTCGACATGGCAGCGGACCTACGCTGCAAGTCCACATGGATGGCCTTGCAGTACGCGCGATCACGCATCGTGCATGCCGCAGCGACAGCGGGGCTGGATGCGATCGACGTGCCTTACCTGGATCTGAACGATCGCGACGGCATGCTGCGTGAAGCAGCCCTGTCCGCGGAGCTCGGATTCACCGGCAAAGGCGCGATCCATCCCAAGCAGATTCCTGACATCAATGCGTGCTTCGTGCCGGATAGTGCCAGTGTGGACCACGCGAGGCGGGTGCTGGAGGCATTTGCGAAGAGCGACGGTGGTCTGCTGGTCTTCGAAGGCAAGCTGATCGAGAAGCCTGTGATCAGAAGCTTTGCCCGAATGCTGGAAGTTCACGCGGTCGCAAACGCGCACTAGCAGGGCCCTCACGTGGCCAAAAGAACCCTCATCAGCGCGGCGTGGGCCTCGCGTGGATGCCGCAGCGCTGCCGAGGGACAACCGCAATGCGGTAGGTGTTCGTTGAGGAGCTGGTCGACGCGGCTCTCGTCCACCTGCTCGACACCCAGGCGACACAGCGCCATCCAATGGGCGAAGTGCGCGACACCGCCGAGGCAGCGGCGCATGGTGCCCTGTGCGTACTCGCCGCGCTTGAGCCGCGCGACATAGGCCGGCACATGCGCCGCCAGCGGGCCCTCAAGCAGCCAGGCTCGCACGGTCTCGTGCAATGCGGGGATCTCGGACATGGCAGTCTCCTGAAGTGGAGACGCCGTACTGCACCTGCGGCCGATTTATGTCCAGTTCAGTGCGTGCGAGCCTCTTCCATCATTCGATGTGGAGCCCACACCAGCAGCACCTACTGCGACCAACTGCTCATAACTGGGCACTGTGCCTAGTGGCCGTCAGTTCCAGTTCGCGCACGGCCGGTCATTTCGAGTGCGGGCGGCAGCAACGGGCACAAAACACCCAGCCGGCCCAACGGTACGGACCTTCGTTGGCAGAACTGCGGGCAATACGCAATAAAGCCCCGGCCCGTTAGTTTTACTGTGTTATATATTTTGTGCTCGTTGATGCCGAAGACAACAGGGACATCGGGGCAGGTCACGAGCCAGCAGAGCGCCGATACGCAATCGCAAGCTCGTGATGGAG
>NZ_SCMM01000129.1:0-1495 GCF_005503345.1 Ramlibacter sp. 2FC | reverse complement strand
TAGTTTTACTGTGTTATATATTTTGTGCTCGTTGATGCCGAAGACAACAGGGACATCGGGGCAGGTCACGAGCCAGCAGAGCGCCGATACGCAATCGCAAGCTCGTGATGGAGGATGGGACGTGGCGCTGCGCCCTCTGGGCTTCCCCGAGGTTTGTAATGCGTGGGTAGGGCAGACGCTTGGCGGCCAGAGTTTTTTTTACCGTCGATCTCGTCGGGATGCTGCAGCCGTTGCGCGAGCAGGAAGCCGTACGCGGCAATGCTGAGGCTGGCGTGATGGTGAAAGCCGCGCCAGCCCCGGCCTTCGTACTGTCCGAGGCCCAGATCCTGCTTGAGATCCTGGTAGTCGCGCTCGATGCGCCAGCGCATCTTGGCTTCAAACACCATGCGCTGCAGCGGCGTGTCTTCGGGCAGCGTGGACAACCAGTACTTCAGCGGTTCGTCGTGGCCCTCGGGCCACTCGATGAGCAGCCATTGCGGCTCGCGCAGCTCGCTGCGCTGCTGGTCGCGGTGCGCTGCACGTACCCGCACGCGGGCGAAGTGCGAGCGCAGCGCAGCGTTCGTGCCCTCACGCCAGGTGACTTCTTGCCAGTCGTCGGGCTCGATGTCGAAGGCCACGTCCTTGACCGTGCGGGGCCGGTGCTTTGGGGCGGTGGCGTCGCCGCGGCGCAGTCGCCGTGGGACGCGGCCCCTGCCGCTGTAAGGCTTGGGCGGCAGGGGTTCGTGCCCAGGTGGCCAAACGCTGACGCTGCCCGTCACACCCACGACGTAGGGCAAGCCAAGCTCGCCCAGGCGTTCGCGAAACGCCGTGTCCACGCCGTAACCCGCGTCGGCCAACACGCAGTGCCTCGGCGCCCCCTGGGCCAGCAGGTGTTCGATCTGCTGCAGCGCAATCTGAGGCTTGGTGGCGAACTCGAGCGCCTCGGGCACGCCGGCCTTCTCGCGTCGGGCCGGGTCGTCGACCCACTCCTGGGGAAGGTACAGCTGCCAGGCCACCGGAATGCTGGCCGCCACGCAGGCCAGCGACACGCTCACCGCCACTTGGCAATTGTCCTGCTTGCCCAGCATCCCGCAGTACTGGCGCGCGACGCCCACCGAGTGCCGCCCCTGCTTGGGAAACCCCGTGTCGTCGATGATCCACCAGCCGCCATCGCTGAAATCCATCAACGGCACGACCCACTGGCATATCCCCAGCAGCATGCGCGCATCCGACCAATTCGCATCGGCCACGAAGTGGTGCAGCGACTGATGGCGCGAACGAACGTTCAGCGGGTCCACATGAGCCGCCATCGGCTCCACGCTCTTGCGCTGCAGCGGCGACATCAGCCCCGTGGTGTAACCCCGCAAGCCAGCATGACGGTCCGAATGACCCAGCCCCCGGCTCAGATGGGCCATGTATCGCTCGAATTCCTGCAAGTCTTCCATCAAGGTTCGCCCTTCGCTTGAAGAAGTGCGCATAATGCCTTGAATTCGTTCAAATTACTAACACAGTAAGA
>NZ_SCMM01000128.1:0-1575 GCF_005503345.1 Ramlibacter sp. 2FC | reverse complement strand
GGAGATGCTATGGATGCCTCCCTCCCCAAGGGGAAGGAAATTGGAGCGCTGAGATGAAACAGTCGTTAGTCAGGAAGGAGACGCCGCGCAGGCGGGGTGGATCCTCTGATGGATACGGCATCAATGTGCCCAAGGCGTGATAGACCAAGGTCTTCACAAACACCATAGAGGATCCGTCATGAATCGTAATACAGGTATGAACGCAGGACAAATCATCGGCACCATGAACGGCCAGCAGGTCGTGGGTCTCGATATTGCCAAGCATGTGTTTCAGCTACATACGGTGGACATGAGCACGGGCGAGATCATCAACGTGCAGATCAAACGCGCCAAAGCGCTGGAACACTTGGCCAACAAGGCGCCGTGCCTGGTCGCCATGGAGGCCTGCGGCGGCGCGCATCACTGGGCGCGCGAACTCCAGGCGTTGGGCCACGGCGTGCGATTGCTGCACGCCAAGGCGGTGCGCCCCTTCGTCTCAGGCAACAAGACCGATGCAACGGACGCCCGGGCGATCTGGCTGGCCGTGCAGCAGCCCGGCGTGAAGTTCGTCGGTGTCAAGAGTGCGACTCAGCAGGCCACGCTGACGCTGCACCGCCAGCGCGAACTCATGATGAAGATGCGCGCCATGCAGACCAACGCCTTGCGCGGGCTGCTCTACGAATTTGGAGCCATCTTTGCCAAAGGCACAAAGGCCATGCTGAGCGAAGTCGAGCAGGCGCTGGCCGATTTGAGCGGCCAACTGCCCCAGATGGTGGCCGACAGCCTGCGCGAGCAAGTGGCGCGCATCAAGGCGTTGGGCGAAGACATCGTCAGGATCGAAAAACGGCTGGGGCTGCAGCTGCGCCAGGACCCGCAAATGCAGCGCATCGCCCAGATTCCCGGCGTGGGCTTGCTCACGGCCACGGCGGCCATTGCCACCATGGGAGAGGCCAGCGCCTTCAAATCAGGCCGCGAGTTCTGCGCCTGGCTGGGGCTGGTGCCCCAGCAAACCGGCACGGGCGGCAAGGTACGCCTAGGCAACATCTCCAAGCGCGGCGACACCTACCTGCGCACCTTGCTCATTCATGGCGCCAGGAGCGTGCTCAGCCACGCCAAGGAGCCTGGGCCCTGGCTTGAAGGGCTCAAGGGCCGCAGGCCCGCCAGTGTGGTGATCGTGGCGCAGGCGGCCAAGATGGCCCGCACGATCTGGGCCGTGGCGGCCAAACAGCAGGATTACCAACGAGGCTACCAAAGCGTCAGGCCGCAAGCGGCGTGACAAACCGGTGGTCCATTTATCAACCAACCTCACGGAAAGGATATGGTCAGCCTTTGAAGGCTAGCAAGGCAGCAAAGAGTGAAGTGATGTGAAACAGGTCAGACCGGGGCGAGCTAAACCTGAATGCTTGTACGGACGTCAAAAGTCCGCGATAGGAGATGAGGCGCTTGTCAGCGGATATGCATCGGGGCCAGCGGGCCAACCTGGGCAACCAGGTGAACCACGCAATCAAGGCCGGATATAAGGACGCAGCCGACTTCTTCGCAGCACAACACAAATTCTTCTTGCTATCCGGGAGGCATCCATATAAGACAAGCATG
>NZ_SCMM01000127.1:0-1636 GCF_005503345.1 Ramlibacter sp. 2FC | reverse complement strand
CTCCGTGCGCCGGTCAAAACCGGCAAAGTGTTGTGAATGAAAGAGTCATACGTTGAAGGCTTAGCCAGCTACGGCGGCCCCGAGTCATGCGTGCACATTCGTGAGGGTGTGGGCGAAGCGTTGACAGGGGTACGCGCAGGCCGGGTATTGAGCCGCGTAATCCATGCCCCGCGCTGTTTGGCGCGGGAGGTTCGGGGTGCCGAGGCTGTGGAGACATGCCGAAGGCCACACCGGCGCTGCCGCATTGGCGAGGCAGCGTCGGACCCCGCGCGGTCACAGACCCCGCGCACGCGCGGAAACACTTTGCTCGGGAACCGGGAGATCCCGCGTCCTTCTGCATCGCGCTGGGAAGCGACGAATGCAGAGCGCATCGAAAAGCCCAAGGGCGTACAGCGATGAGCCACAGGCGCGGGAAGTCGGACTGCTGCGTAGTACCGAAGAAGCTGCCGAACAAGGCCGCGGGGGAAGCTCCTGCGGCGGCGGAGGTGGTGGAGGGAAGGCGGCAGGCCAAGGGAAATGCCATCGCGGCGCGCATGTCCCGCAGATCGATGCGGACCTACGACATGGGAACCGCGCTCGATGGCATACGACGGACGGCAAAGGGCCGTCGCGATGCGAAGTTCACCGGACTGCTGCATCACATCTACGCGGTCGAACGCCTTGAGGCGGCCTACCACGCGCTCAAGCGCGATGCGGCTGCCGGGGTGGACGGCCAGACTTGGCAGTCGTACGGGCAGGACCTGCAGGGCAATCTGCGGGACCTGTCCGACCGACTGGCCCGAGGGGGCTACCGGCCCCAGCCTGTCAAGAGGGTGTACATCGACAAGGCCGATGGCAGCAAACGCCCCCTGGGCGTGCCGGCGCTGGAGGACAAGATCGTCCAGCGCGCTGCGGTCGAGGTCCTGAACGCCATCTACGAGCAGGACTTCCTCGGGTTCAGCTACGGCTTCAGGCCGGCGAGAAGCGCGCACCACGCGCTGGACGCCGTGGCGGTGGGAGTGAGCGCAAGAAAGGTGAACTGGATACTCGATGCGGACATCAGCAAGTTCTTCGACACGATCGAGCACGACTGGCTGGTGAAATTCATCGAGCACCGCGTGGCCGACGCGCGCGTGCTGCGGCTGATCAAGAAATGGCTGCACGCGGGCGTGCTGGAAGAAGGCAGGCTGACGCAAAATGAGCTGGGGACGGTTCAGGGTGGGAGCATCAGCCCACTGCTGGCCAACATCTACCTGCACTACGCGTTCGACCTGTGGGTCAAGCAGTGGAGGGGGCGCCATGCCCGAGGCGACGTGATCGTCGTGCGCTATGCCGACGATTGGGTGGCCGGATTCCAGTTCCGCGACGACGCCGAGCGTTTCAAGCGCGCGGTGGCCGAGCGGCTGGGCCAGTTCGGGCTGAAGCTGCACCCCGACAAGACGCGGCTGATCGAGTTCGGGCGCTTCGCCCGGAACAACCGAGGCCGCCGGGGACAGGGCAAGCCGCAGACCTTCGACTTCCTGGGCTTCACGCATTGCTGCGGGCAGACCAGGAAGGGCAAATTCATGGTGCTGCGGCTGACCAGTGCCAAACGCCTGCGAACCAAGCTGCAGGCGGTCAAGATCGAGCTCAGACGGCGCATGCACCGACCCATCAA
>NZ_SCMM01000126.1:0-1649 GCF_005503345.1 Ramlibacter sp. 2FC | reverse complement strand
CGCCCCGGCCCTCCCCCAGGGGGGGAGGGTGTCGGACACCGCATGCGAACCGAGCCCCAGGGTATGGTCGTACTCGCGCAGCGCCTGGCCGGTGTGCGAATGCGGGTGCAGCCGCACCTCCTCCGGCGTGCCCTCGGCGACGATGCGGCCGCCGGCGTCGCCGCCCTCGGGCCCCAGGTCGATCAGCCAGTCGCTGGCGCGGATCACGTCGAGGTTGTGCTCGATCACGATCAGCGAATGCCCCGCATCGAGCAGCTTGCGCAGCGCGCGCATCAGCTTGGCGATGTCGTCGAAATGCAGGCCGGTGGTCGGCTCGTCGAACAGGAACAGCGTGCCCTTGCGCGCCACGGCCTGGCGGCTCGCCGAGGCGCTCTTGGCGGCGTCGGCCAGGAAGCCGGCCAGCTTGAGGCGCTGGGCCTCGCCGCCCGACAGCGTGGGCACGGGCTGGCCCAGGCGCACGTACTCCAGGCCCACGTCGACGATGGGCTGCAGGGCGCGGATCACGTCGCGATCGTTGGCGAAGACGGCGGCCGCCTCGCTCACCGTCAGCGCCAGCACGTCGGCCACGTTCATGGCGCGCGGCCGCACGGCGCCCAGCGGTTGGCGCTCGATGCTCACCTCCAGGATCTCGGGCCGGTAGCGCTTGCCGTCGCAGTCGGGGCAGCGCAGGTAGACGTCCGAGAGGAACTGCATCTCCACATGCTCGAAGCCCGAGCCGCCGCAGGTGGGGCAGCGCCCGTCGCCGCTGTTGAAGCTGAACTTGGCGGCCGTGTAGCCGCGCTGGCGCGACAGCGGCGCAGTGGCGAACAGCTCGCGGATCGCGTCCCAGGCGCCGACGTAGCTGACCGGGTTCGAGCGCGCGGTCTTGCCGATCGGCGACTGGTCTACGAACACCACCTCGGCCAGGTGGTCGGCGCCCAGCAGGCGCTGGTGCGCGCCGGGCGACTCGGTGGCCTTGCCGAAATGGCGCAGCAGGGCCGGCGCCAGCACGTCCTGGATCAGGCTGGACTTGCCCGAGCCGCTGACCCCGGTCACGGTGACCAGGCGCTGCAACGGGAACTCCACCGTCAGGTCCTTGAGGTTGTGCTCGCGCGCGCCCTCCAGGATCAGGCGCGGCGTGGCCTCGGTGACCATGCGCTTGAAGCCGAAGCCGACCTGCTTGCGCCCGCCCAGGTAGGCGCCGGTCAGCGTGTCGGCGCGGCGCAGGGCCTCGGGCGTGCCGTCGAACACGATCTGGCCGCCGCGCTCGCCGGGGCCGGGCCCCATGTCTATCATGCGGTCGGCCGCCAGCATCACGGCCGGATCGTGCTCGACCACCACCAGGGTGTTGCCCGCGTCGCGCAGGCGCAGCATGGCCTCGGTGATGCGGCCCATGTCGCGCGGGTGCAGGCCTATGCTGGGCTCGTCGAGCACGAACAAGGTGTTGACCAGCGAGGTGCCCAGCGCCGTGGTCAGGTTGATGCGCTGCACCTCGCCGCCCGAGAGCGTGCGGCTCTGCCGGTCCAGCGTGAGGTAGCCTATGCCCACGTCGCAGAGGTACTTGAGGCGGGTGGTGATTTCCTCGTACAGCAGCTTGAGCGCCTGGGCCTCGCCCTGGCGGACCCCTTCCCCCCCTGGGGGAAGGTCGGGATGGGGGCCCGGCGCCTGCC
>NZ_SCMM01000125.1:0-1652 GCF_005503345.1 Ramlibacter sp. 2FC | reverse complement strand
AGACACTGTGATTATGAGAAGGGAGCAAGCGCGTCGGACGGCCTGTGTACGAGGCAGTCTGCGCGCTCGCCAACTCCCAACTTCTCATAACTGGGGCCTTCTCATAATGGCCGGAGAGCGACCTCGAGAAGTCGGCGTCCACAGTGCCCGACTTGGTGTCCAAATCCTCCGAAATACACAGTATTGCGAGTGCGGAAAAAGCACGCTGGTGGGCCTGGTTTCATCACGCGATCCACTTGCGCGCACATCCGTACACGCTACGATTTGACGCCAATGGCACCGGATGCCGGAGCCCACATTGCCCGGGAGATCGAGATGCCCACACGAGCAACATCGCGCCTCATACAGACTTGCGCATCCCTGTCCAATGGCAACAGCGCATCCGCGCTCAGCTCGGCGAAGGGTGGGCTCGCAATCCAAGGCCGACGACCTACGCCACGGCCCGAGAGAAAACATCGGTGTCGTTGATCAAGTCCAGGAAGGACGGTGGCCGTGCGCGAAATGTCTCTTGCCTAACACGGCGACCTCCTTGAGCGGCGCTATGCGAGCCCGGTCGAACGGCGCTCCTCCGTGTGCGCCGACAGCCAGGCCTGGGCATCCTCCGGCCTGCCGAGTAAGCCCTGCAGCCAGGGGTGCGCGCAGCGAAGACCTGTTCGGCTGTTCCCAAACTTGGGGACGCCAGCGGCCCGGGCTGGGCGGTTGCTGGGTTGCGTGCAGCTGGGCGCGTGCGCTTGCAGCCTTAACGTGTCGCCGTTGACCAGATTGCTATCATCACGCGGGACACGTAGAGGGCCAGTGATAGCACATGAATGCGGTAGAAATCGAACAGGCCATAGCATGTCGGTTTGATTCCGTGGAATCTTTTGAGAACTGAGGCAAGAATGCAATCAGCCGGTGCGGACACGTTCGACGAGGCCTATTACAAGCGTTTCTACTTCGACAAGAAGACCAAGGTGGTGGACCCGCAGCACGTTGAGCGCCTGGGTGCATTCATCTGCGCGTACCTTCGATACCTGCGCGTGCCCGTGAGGAGAGTGCTCGATGTGGGTTGCGGCATCGGCCTCTGGAAGGACATCGTCGAGCGCCACTTTCCGGGCGCAAGCTACCGCGGCGTAGAACTCAGCGAGTACCTGTGCGGTCGCTACGGATGGGAGCGCGGCTCGGTGGTGGATTACGAGGCGAGGAGCCCGTTCGATTTCGTCATCTGCCAGGGAGTTCTGCCCTATCTTAATCCGGCTGACCTTAAGCGAGCACTGCAGAACTTGGGCCGTCTGAGTCAGGGCGCGCTGTACCTGGAAGCCGTGACGCATGAAGACTTCGAGCGCGACATCGTGGACGAGGACTTGACCGACCCGAACCTGTATCGTCACCGCGCGTCCGTGTACCGACGCGGTCTGGCCCAAAATTTTCGGGAGGTCGGTGGCGGCTTGTGGCTCAGCCGGCAGACGGAGGTTCCGCTGTACTCGCTGGAACTTGCCGCGGAGTAGGTTGAACGTCCGGTCTCGGGCGAATTTGGAGATGTGAGCGAACGACGGGTACTGGCCGTTATGTCGAGCTCTCCATAACGGCCATTATGAGAAGGCCCCAGTTATGAGAAGTTGGGAGTTGGCGAGCGCGCAGACTGCCTCGTACACAGGCCGTCCGACGCGCTT
>NZ_SCMM01000124.1:0-1700 GCF_005503345.1 Ramlibacter sp. 2FC | reverse complement strand
CCCGCCCACTGCGACCTGCTCGTGATCGGCTCCGGCGCCGGCGGCCTGTCGGCCGCCGTCACCGCGGCCCGGCTCGGCCTCAAGGTGCTGGTGATCGAGAAGGAGGCCCAGTTCGGCGGCACCACGGCCTGGTCGGGCGGCTGGATGTGGATCCCGCGCAACCCGCTGGCCGTCGCGGCCGGCCTGCTGGAGGACATCGAGGCGCCGCTGTCCTACCTGCGCCACGAGCTGGGCGCCCAGTTCGACGAGGCGCGTGCGCGCGCCTTCCTGGACAACGGCCCGCGCATGGTCGAGTTCTTCCGCAGCCACAGCGCCCTGCAGTTCATCGACGGCAACGCCATCCCCGACTTTCACGGCCGCACACCCTTTGCCGCCACCGGCGGCCGCTCGGTGGGCGCCGCGCCCTTCGACGGGCGGCGCCTGGGCGACAAGCTGCGGCAGCTGAAAGCCCCGCTGGCCGAGACCACGCTCTGGGGCTTGGGGCTAGCCTCGGGCGCGGAGCTGCGGCATTTCCTCAACGCGCTGCGCAAGCCGGCCTCGTTCTGGTACGTGAGCAAGCTGGTGCTGCGCCACTTTCGCGACCTGCTGCTGCACGGCCGCGGCCAGCGCCTGGTCAACGGCAACGCCCTGGTCGCCGCGCTGGCCACCTCGGCCTTCGAGGCCGGCGTGGAGATCCGCGTCAACAGCCCGGCGCGTCGCCTGCTGCAGCGCAACGGCCGCGTGGTCGGCGCGCTGGTCGGCTCGCCGCAGGGCGACATCGAGGTCCACGCCACGCGCGGCGTGCTGCTGGCCTGTGGCGGCTTTCCGCACGACGCGGCGCGCAAGCGCGAGCTGCTGCCGCACGCCCCGACCGGGCAGGAGCACTGGTCGGCAGCCGCGCGCGGCAACACCGGCGACGGCCTGCGCCTGGGCGAGGGCGCGGGGGGGCAGGTGGCGCGCGACTTGGTGCAGGCCGCGGCGCTGGCGCCGGTCTCGCTGGTGCCGCGCGCCGACGGCTCGGTCGCGCATTTTCCGCATCTGATAGAGCGCGCCAAGCCGGGGCTGATCGCGGTCACGCCCGCCGGCAAGCGCTTCACCAACGAGGCCGATTCCTACCACGACTTCATGCAGGGCCTGCTCGCGGCCACGCAGGAGGGCGAGCCGGCCGAGGCCTGGCTGGTCTGCGACCACCGCTTCATACGCCATTACGGCCTGGGCGCCGTCAAGCCCGCGCCCATGCCGCTGGGCCCCTGGCTCAGGAACGGCTACCTCAAGCGCGGCCGCAGCCTGGCCGAGCTGGCCCAGGCCTGCGGCGTGGACGCCGCTGCCCTGCAGGCCACGGTGGAGCGCTACAACGACCAGGCCCGCGCCGGCCGCGACGAGGACTTCGCCAAGGGCGAGACGCCCTACAACCGCATCCAGGGCGACGCCGCCGCCGGCCACACCAACCCCTGCATGGCGCCGCTCGAACGCGGCCCGTTCTACGCCGTCAAGGTGGTGGCGGGCAGCCTGGGCACCTTCGCGGGCCTAGCGGTCAACGCCAGCGCCCAGGTGCTGGACACGCAGGGCGCGCCCATCCCGGGCCTGTACGCCGGCGGCAACGACATGGCCAGCGTCATGGGCGGCCACTACCCCAGCGGCGGCATCACCCTGGGCCCGGCCATGACCTTCGGCTTCATCGCCGCGCACCACGCGGCGGGGCGCGACCCGGCCTCCTCGGC
>NZ_SCMM01000123.1:0-1740 GCF_005503345.1 Ramlibacter sp. 2FC | reverse complement strand
TTCTGCGCAAATTCGTAGCTGGCAAAGCTCAGCTGCTGGGACGGTTGCGGGCGGTGCTTCATGGCGTTCTATGCATGCAGGATTCGGGCCTAATTGATCAGCGTTTCCCTAGAGCCGGCAAAAACAGCTCAATGGCCCCGTTTTCCCCGGCCCGAGCCCTGATCAATCAGCCTGACCTTGCGCTCCCGCGTACGATTTTGCGCTGTTTTTGCGCTTTCCTGGGGGTGCGCGTCATTGCGTCGCAGTTACCCCCCTTTTACCCCCCTTTTCGGTGCTGCTATGGAACATTGCATTCGTGGCGATTCGTCCTGCCGAACCGGCATCAGCCGCCTACAAGCCTATTCCACAGGGTTGGCCATATAAGCACTCAATTTGCCAACTAGGACAATCGCCAGAGCGAGAACCAGCCTCTCGCATGGTGCGTTTGGAGTGCAACACCCGTGTTTTAGGAGTTCGTATTTGACCGACTGCGAGTTCGGGTAGTCAATGCCAAGAAACGGCCATCTGCTGTCGTTCGCGTCGTGCAGTCGAGGGCTGATGCAGACTGGGAGCGGTCAATCAACGTTGGAGATAACCGTCGGGCAGCGAAGCCAAGCGTAAACTGCCGGATCGAGCGAGAGAGTTACGCTCCTGCGATCTCGCGCATGACGGCTGGCGCCTTTTGGTCCAGTGCTGCGATAGCCGTACGGGTTGCTTGAAACAGAGGCTGCCACTTTGTGATGGCTTCCGTGTGCGCCGCGTTAAGAGCTTCTTGGTTCAGCCCTGCGGCACGTGCTTTTTGGCCGCTTTGTATTATTTCTAATAACGCCTCACGGTGTGCTCGAACGACCGCGTTTAACTCAGGTTGGAGTTCTGGGAAGTACAGCGTCGCAAGAACGTTGATTTTGTCAACTGGACTCGGTTCGTGCTGGTTCTCCGCCTGAAACATCCAAATGGAGCGCTGTCGATCTAGCCACTGCTCAAGTGAATAAACCGTATTCATTAGCTCTTCCAGCTTCTGTCGGCGCGTCGTCTTCCACTCTTTGGAAACCCAGTCCGCATGCGATATCGCAACTCGAACTTGCTCTGTCGCATGAGTCGTGGCACGTACCTGATTAAGCACCTCTTGAAGATCGGCTTTCGTTGCGAAAGTCTCCGCGCGCTTTCGAAAGTAGGGAGAAAGCCAGTTCCCGACTAAGGTGCTGAGAAGACCAATCGCAGAAAGTAGCGCGTACAGTCTCCAGTTTTGCAGGAGCTGTTCGCGCAGGATCTGTTCTGCAATCTCTCGAATCAATTGATCGTTCATTGGAGTCACACTCTATTCCATTGGTTGAATCTGACTGTCCGGAAATGCTGCTTCGCTGTCGTCCGCCGCCGGCGGCTGAAGGACAGCAACGGGCACGTCTCGCGCTTTGACGGTCCGTTCTTCGCCGCAACGTTGTCCGTCGCTTCATGGCCGACACTCCCAGTTCGCGGACGGCCGGTCTTTTCGAGTGCGGGCGGCAGCATCGGGTCGGTCAAGCCCATTGACGGTCCGATCGTCGGCGTAGCGTCGTCCGTCGCCTTCTGGGCCAAAGCGACCTCGTAAGGCCCGTGACCACGGTGCCGGACCGGGTTTCCAAGCCCGCCGGAACCCGCAGGCCAACAAGATTGAGTAGGGTGAGGGGTTACCCCCTCAGCCCTCTCACACCACCGTACGTGCGGTTCCGCATACGGCGGTTCAAGCGGAACACTGGAGGTGCTGGTGGATGGACACCAGCG